>JAICKK010000067.1 GCA_025927955.1 Nocardioidaceae bacterium | reverse complement strand
CGGCATCGGCGCCGCCATCGCGCTCGCGCTCGCGGAGGACGGCTGGGACGTGGCGCTGTCCTACTGGCACGCGTACGACGACCGCATCGGGCTCGGCCGCTCCGGCGACGACCTGGACCGGGTCGTCGAGGAGGTCGAGGGCCTGGGCCGACGGGTCGCGACCCTGCCGGCCGACCTGGAGCGACCCGAGCAGGCGACCGCGCTCGTGGACGACGCGGCCGCCCGGCTGGGCCCGCTCACCGGCATGGTCCTCTCGCACTGCGAGTCGGTGGACTCCGGCATCCTGGACACGTCGGTGGCCAGCTTCGACCGGCACTACGCGGTCAACGTGCGCGCCTCCTGGCTGCTCGTCGCGGGGTTCGCCCGGCAGCTGCCGCCCGACGGCGGGCGCGTGGTCGCGCTCACCAGCGACCACACCGTGGGGAACCTGCCGTACGGAGCCACCAAGGGTGCCCTCGACCGGGTGGTGGTCGCCGCCGCGCACGAGCTCGCCGACCACCGGCTGCTGGCCAACGTGGTCAACCCGGGACCGGTCGACACCGGGTGGATGGACGACGAGACCCGGGCGGCGCTGGTGGCCCGTCAGCCGACCGGGCGCCTGGGCACTGCGAAGGACACCGCCGACCTCGTGCGGTTCCTGATGTCCGAGCGAGGCGGCTGGGTCAACGGCCAGCTGCTGCACAGCAACGGCGGCGCGCCACTGCAGTGACGGGAGCGGTCAGTCCGCTACGGGCAGGCCCTCCAGGTAGGCCGTGGCGCGCAGTGACCCCATGGGCTGGTCCAGCTCCAGCACGTGCCCGACGTCGAGCACCTGCTGCTCGCCGAGGGTCGGGCCGATCACCTGCAGGCCGACCGGCAGGCCGCCCGCCGTACCGCAGGGGACGGAGAGGCAGGGCAGCCCCAGCAGGCTCGCCGGTCCGACGAGGCGCCACAGGCTCCGGCTCGCGTCGACCTCGCGGCCGTTGACGGTCGCCGTGGTCTGCCCGATCCGCGGCGTACGGGTCGGGGTCGTCGGGCCGACGAGCACGTCGACGGCGCCGAAGACCCGCTGCATCGTGGACCCGAGGTGGCCGCGGATCTGCTGGGCCTGCAGGTACTCCACGGCCGATGGCAGCTGCCCGCACTCGAGGAGCAAGCGCACGCCGTCGCCGAAGTCCTCGGGGCGGTCCCGGAGGTTGGCGTCGTGCACGGTGCTGGCCTCGCAGATGTCGATCGTCGCCAAGGCCCACTTGCAGCTGTCGAGGCCGGGCACGCTGACGGACCGGACGGTGGCCCCTCGCCCGCGAAGCGCGTCGAACGCCTCCCGCACACACCGTTCGACCTCGTCGTCCACGTCGGCGAGGAAGAAGCCCTCGTCGATGCCGATCACGACGCCGTCGAGCGTCGTGGGCAGCCGCCCGGCGGTGCGCGTCGGCGGCCGGTCCAGGGAGCTGGGGTCGCGGGCGTCGTAGCCGCTGATCGCGTCGAGGACGATCGCGGCGTCCTTCACCGTGCGCGTCATGGGTCCGACGTGGTCGAGGGTCCAGGCCTCGGGGAAGCAGCCGAACCTGCTCACCCGACCATAGGTCGGCTTGAGGCCGACCGTGCCGCAGAGCGCGGCCGGCATCCGGATGGACCCGGACGTGTCGGTGCCCAGCGCCGCGACGGCCATGTTGCTCGCCAGCGCCGCCCCGGAGCCGCCGCTGGACCCGCCCGGGCTCATGGACAGGTCCCACGGGTTGCGGCACGTGCCGTGGAACGGGTTGTCGGTGGTGCCTCCCAGCGCGTACTCGTGCATGTTGAGCTTCCCGAGGAACACCGCCCCGGCATCGGAGAGCCGGTCGACCACGGTGGCGTTCGTCCCGGAGACGAAGCCGGCGTGGATCTTCGAGCCCATGGTGGTGACCCGGTCGGCGAAGTAGAGGTTGTCCTTGACCCCCATCGGCACTCCGTGCAGGCGACCTCGGTAGCGGCCGGACGCGATCTCGGCCTCGGCGTCGCGAGCTGCAGCCATCGCGTCGTCGCGGTAGACCTCGATGTAGGCCCTCAACGTGTCGTTGTGGCGGCCGATGTTGTCCAGGACGGCGCGTGTCACCTCGACCGGTGACACCTGACCGGCCTCGATGAGCCCCGAGAGCTCGTCGACGGACCTGGCGGCCAGGTCACTCATCGGGTGCGCAGGCCGGGTCGTAGGTGAGCGCGATCTCGCTGTCCGCCAGTAGGGACTCGTCCACCGTGGCCCGCAGTGCACGCATCCTGGCCCAGTGCGCGTCCACCGCTTCCCGGTCCCCGGGTGGTACGACGAGCCTCCTGCTCTCCAGGAGCCGGGTGACGATCTCGTTCACGGGTGGCCCTCCTGTCGGTGCGAAGCGCTTGGCGCCTCCTAGGGTATGGTCGCCGCGCGACCGCGAGGTCGTGACCGCCCCGGGTCGTTCGCGGCGGTGCCGTTTCGTAGGACTCGGGGGGAACTCTTGATGCGAAGGCTTCCTGGCGTGGGCGCTCTCGCGGCAGCCGCGGTGGCGACCACCCTGCTGACGACGACAGGCGTGGCCTCGGCCTCGACCGGTGTGCTGGACCTCGAGCTCAACGAGGCCAGGGCCGCCGGGACGGCCGTCGACAGCAGCGGCCACCACCACGACGCTCAGATCGGCTCGCGGGTCCGGATGGGTGGCGGGCACGCGACCTTCGCGGTCCTGGCGAGGGACGCGGCCCTCGGCACCGCACCGCTGGTCAGGGTTCCGGATGCGCGGGACGGCTCGCTCGACCCCGGCAAGGGCACCTTCACGATCGTGATGAGGTACCGGACGACCCACGGCTACGGCAACATCCTCCAGAAGGGGCAGGCGACCAGCGCGGGTGGCCAGGTCAAGCTCCAACAGCCCGGGGGCCGGCTCACCTGCATGTTCAAGACGTCCCGCGGGCGGGCGACCGCAGGGTCGGGCTCGGTGACGATGGACAACGGCGCCTGGCACACGGTGCGCTGCGTGCGGACCGCCACGTCGGTGACGATGTACGTCGACGGGAGGCGGACGGGCCGGAGCACCCACAGCACCGGCGACCTGGACAACTCGATGCCGTGGACGATCGGCGGCAAGCCGGACTGCGACGGCACCCGCGTGGACTGTGACTACTTCGCCGGCGACGTCGACTACGTGCGGCTGACCAAGGGGTAGTCGCAGGCGCTCAGCGGTCCCCCTCGTTGACGACCACGACGGACTTCATGCTCAGGGGGTCCGCATCGCTGGTGAGGGCGGTCTCCACCTCGTCGAGGCCGAACCGCGCGGTGACCAGGGCGTCGAGGTCGACCCGGCCCGTCGCCGCGAGCGAGATCGCGACGGGCCAGGTGTCGACGTACCGGAAGATGCCGGTCAACGTCACCTCGCGCACCTGGATGTCCTGTACGGGCAGGGAGATGTGCTCGTCGCCGTGACCCACCATCACGGCGGTGCCCCCGGGACGGAGGGACCTCAGCCCGTCGAGCAGGGCCGGGGTCGCTCCCGAGCACTCGAGGAACACGTCGGCCTCGAGGTCGGACGGGTCGAAGCCGGCGGTCGGGTCGACCGCCTGCGCCGAGGCGAGCTCGGTGATCCGCTGACGCCGCGACTCGACGGGGTCGGAGACGATGATGTCGGTGGCGCCCATGGCACGCGCGGACAGCGCCGCCACCGCGCCGATCGGCCCGGCACCGGTGATGAAGACCCGGCTCCCGGCCGCCGTACCGCCCTTGCGGTTCGCCCAGATCCCGACCGAGAGCGGCTCGAGCAGGCCGACGGCCGCGTCGGAGAGCGAGTCCGGCACGGGGTGCGCGAAGTCCGCCGGGAGGGTGACGTAGTCGCAAAACGCCCCGTCGACCGGCGGCGTCGCGAAGAACTCCATGTCCGGACAGAGGTTCAGCTGACCGGTCTTGCACCGCCTGCATCGGCGACAGGGGCGCTGCGGCTCGAGGGCGACGCGCTGGCCGACGCGTGCCGGGTCCACGGCGTCCCCGACGGCGACGATGGTGCCGCCCACCTCGTGACCGAGCACGAGCGGTCCCTCCACGACCATCGAGCCGATCCGGCCGTGCCGGTAGTAGTGCACGTCCGATCCGCACACGCCGACCGAGCCGACGCGCACCAGCGCCTCGTCGGGACCCGGTTCGGGGACCGGCCGCTCCTGCAGCTCGATCCTCTGAGGCCCGGTCAGCACCGAGGCCCGCATCATGGTGTCCACTTCGTCTCCTTCGCAGCCGAGGGCGGCCGACCAGCTCTGCCTGCAGTGTGGCCCCACCGTGGGTGGGCAGGTCGAGCAGGGCCGCGATCTCCGCAAGGCATGCGCCTGCAGCAGTCCTTCGACCCGATCGGTCCGCAGGTGCACTCGTTGACGATGGACAACGGACGGCAGGTGTACTACATCGACGAGGGGGAGCCGGGTTGGAAGCCGATGGTCTTCCTGGGTGGCCAGGGCACCAGCCTCCAGGCATTCCAGCTCAACGAGATGTACCGGAGCACACGTGAGCAGCTGCATGTGCGGACGATCTCCGTCGAGCGCAACGGCTTCGGCGAGTCGCCGTACGATCCCAGCCTGGGCTATGAGGACTACGTCGACGAGGTGCTGGCGGTGCTTCGTCACCTGCACGTGAACAGGTTCGCCATCGAGGCGGTCTCCGGTGGCGGTGCGTACGCCGCCCACCTCGCCGCGCGGGTGCCGCACCGGGTGAGGTCGCTGCACCTGGCCTCCGTGTCTCCGCTCACGCTGGTCGGCACGCCGCGCCCGGCGTCGTGCTCGCTGACCATGAAGGAACGCAACGCGAGCAACATCGCGTACACGCACAATCCCAAGGTCTGGTGGGCCGAGCCCGACGACGCTCCGGTCAAGCTCATTCCCGGCTGGCAGGACGAGGCCTACCTCGACGCGGCTCGCAGCTTCTTCGTCAACGGGCAGCTCGGAGACCCCAGTCCGTTGAGCCACGAGGGACAGCTTCCGTGCCTTCCCGGAGCAGCGGCCGACCTGTCCGAGGTTCACGCACCCGCCTACCTCTACTGGGGGGACTCGGACAGCAGCGTCCCCATCTCCACCATGGCGCTGTGGGCGAAGGCACTGCCGAACGTCGTCGCCGAGCGCGTGTACCCGGGCGAGGGCCACACCGTCCAGTACCGGCACGGCGACCAGATCCTCGTCGACGCCGCGGGTCTGGGCCGGTACACCGTCCTGTGCTCACACGGCCGCTCGGTGCTGCTGGCAGGCAGGAAGGCTGCTCGTGCGCAGCGCGCCGGCGCCACCCTCGGGATCTGCGCCTGGCAGCCTGCCACGGCGTGGGGCCGAGGCTGAGGCCGACTACGTCAACGCGCTCACCGCGAGCCGGCCGGTCCCGACACGGCGCCCACCAGTCCCTTGCGAACGAGCACGTTGCCGTAGCTGCGGGTCTCCCCGGTGCGCACGATGACGAAGGCGGACCCTGCCGCCCGGTAGAACGCGAACCGCTCGAGGAAGCGGATCGCGTCGAGGCTCTGGCCGGCCGCCTCGGCGAGGGCCCGTTGCACGTCGAGCACCGCCCCGTCCGCGGTCGCCATCAGGTCGACCGCGGGCGGGTCGTCGAGCGGCAGCACGGTGCACACCGCGCGCAGCAGGTCGGGGGTCCGCACGACCGGGTACACCAGCGCGCGGGTGGCGAGCCGCGCTGCCGGGAAGTGCGCGTCGGCCAGGACCACGCAGTCCCCGTGCCCCATCGCGTCCAGCGCGGCCAGCAGCTCGCCGGTGAGCAGCGGGTCGATGCCGTTGAGCACTCATGCCTCCGAAGGGTCGCTTCGGCTCTCTCCTGATGAGCCGTTCTCGGACAGCCGGTAGGTACGGCACGCCGTACCCGACATGATGCTCCCCTGCTCGGACGGCGAGAGCTCCGCGACCATCCCGGAGACCACCTGCCAGTGCGGGAGGTAGCCGCCGCCGGGGACGGTCATCGGCCAGTCGCCGCCGTACATCAGCCGATCCGCCCCGAACGCGTCGAGCGCCACATCGAGCACAGGGCGCAGGGCGGCAGCGGTGAACGGCTGTCCGGGAGCCTGCAGCCCCGACAGCTTGGCCACGACCGCCGGGGAGGCTGCTGCGGCGCCACGCAGCGACGCCTCCCAGGCGCCCATCTCCTCCGTGCCGCGAGGGGGCTTGGCGAGGTGGTCGACGACGACCGTGAGCCCCGGCAGGGCGCGCGCGAGCTCGGCGACGGCGTCGAGGTGCCGTGGCCACGCGTCGGGTACGTCGAACGCCAGCCCGCGCTCGGCGACGGCGCGCAACGAGCTCCGGACGGACGGCAGCGACAGGAAGTCGTCGCGCGGGTCGTCGTGCACCAGGTGCCTGACGCCGCGGAAGGCGACCCTGTCCCCGAGCGCGTCGAGCCGGGCCTCGGCGTCGCGCGGAGCATCCAGCCGGACCCAGCCCACGACGCCCGCGAGGACGGGGTGCCGGTCGGCGGCGGCGAGCATGAAGTCCGTGTCGGCGTCACTGTCGTCGGCCTGCACCAGCACCGCCGCGCCGATGCCGGCCTCGTCCAGCACCGCAACGGCCTCGTCCGGAAGGAAGCTGCGGTGCAGCCGCCCGTGCCGTGGCCCGAGCCAGCCGTAGCCGCCCGACGCCAGGTCCCAGACGTGCAGATGGCTGTCCACGACGACGGAGGTCGTCAACACGGGGACACCAGGCCGTCGTGGGCGAGCCGCTCCCACAGCTCGCCCGGTACCTCGCGGCTCAGCGACCCCGCGTTGGCCCGCACGTGCGCGGGCTCGGCCGCACCGGTGACCACATGGCTCACGACCGGGTCCCGGAGGGGGTACTGCAGAGCGGCCGTCGTGACCGGGACCCCGAGCTCCCGGCAGACGGCCCCGATGCGCATGACCCGCTCCACCATGTCGGCCGGAGCCGGCTCGTAGTCGAACAGCGAGCGCGGGCCCGGCTCGGCGTCGCTGAGCAGCCCCGAGTTGAACACGGCAGCCGCGACGACACGCGTGCCGTGGCGCCGGCAGGCCGGGAAGACCTGCACCTCGGCGGACTGGTCGAGCAACGTGTGCCGGCCGGCGACCATGAGGACGTCGAGGAGACCGGTCCGGGCGAAGTCGGCGAGGGTGCTCGTCGTCATCGACGCGACTCCCACCTCGCGCGCGGCTCCCTCCTCCCGCAGGCGCACCAGAGCAGCCGCCGTCTCGTCGGCGGCGGCCGAGGAGCCCGAGCGCTCGGGGTCGTGCAGGTAGACGACGTCGACGCGGTCCAGCCCCATCCGCTCCAGGGACTCCTCGACGCTGCGCCGCATGCCGTCCGCACCCAGGTCCCAGACGCGGTGGAGACGGGCCGGCACCAGGTAGTGCTCCGCGACGTCCAGTCGTCCGGACCAGGAGCGATCCGGTCGCAGCAGCCGGCCCACCTTCGTCGAGACGACGTACTCGTCGCGGGGGCGGGTGCGCAGGAACTCACCCAGCCGGCGCTCCGCGAGCCCGAGGCCGTAGTGCGGCGCGGTGTCGAAGCGCCGGACACCGACCTCCCAGGCGGCCTCCAGGATGGCCCACGCCTGCTCGTCGGTCATCTCCCGCAGCAGGTTGCCCAGCGTGGCGGTGCCGAGCGCGAGCGCGGAGACCCCGGAGGGGTCGCGGTCGCCGGCGAGCCGCGGCACTACGTCCACGGCAGCCACCGTGCGGGGTTGGCGCGCAGCACCTGGTCGGTCACGTCGTCGCCGAGCAGGCGCCGCATGCGGGGCACGAACCGGTGCCCGAGGTAGCCCAGGCCCGGCATCCCGCCGTACGAGAGGTACCTGCGGGCGCGGGCGACGTCGCCGCCGACCAGCACCGACCGGGAGTGACCGGACGACACCACCGCCTCGAGGCAGCCAAGGATGACGCTGTCGGGTGCCGAGCGCGCCCGCGCCGGGCCGTCGTAGCCGAGGAAGGCGCCCCGGTCGGCCAGCTCGGCGTGCAGCACCGCGTCCGGGTTGCGGTCGACGTGCGCCAGTGCCACCCGCGCCGGGCTCACACCCAGGTCCTCGAGGGCGTCGAGGACCTCGTGGGCGGCCGTCGCGTGCTCGGTGTGCACCATCACGGGAGCGCCCGTGCCACGGTGAGCCTCGGCCACGGCCTCGGCCACCCTGCGCTCGAAGGGGCTGATGCGCCAGTAGCCGATGCCCATCTTCAAGACGCCGGCCAGGACGTCGACCCGGGGACTGTCCTCGGCGTCGCCGTCGCGCAGCGGCATGCCGTCGACCAGGTCGGCCAGGAAACGCGCCGCCAGGCTCCCCGCCGGCATCGCCGGCAGCCAGTGGCCGTCGGGGTAGTGCTCCTCGCGGTGCGCTCCGGTCGAGGCGACGACCCGCAGACCCGACGACCGGGCGGTGCGCGCCAGGGCCGCCGGGATGCGCCCGAGCCCGACCGGGGTCGCGTCGACCATGGTCTCGAAGCCGGATGCACGCAGCAGGACCGCCTCCTGCGTGCTGGCGTCCTCGTCGTCGAGCTCGTCCCCGGGCAGCAGCGGGCTGACCTGGAAGAGGTGCTCGTGGTAGTCGACCCGCCCGAGGGACCCGGCGTCGACATCGCCCGCCGTGGTCCTGACCATCCCGGACGTGCGTGTCATCGGACCGCCTCTGCCAGCGCCGCCAGGTCCTCGACCGTCTCGGCCGTCAGGCTCAGGTCGAACACCTCGGCGACGGCGTGCGTCCAGCCGTGCACGAAGTAGCGCCATCCGTCGTGCACCGCCAGGTCCCTGTCCCCCTGCTGCGCGCGCGCCAGGCGCAGGAAGTCCAGGGCGCCGCGGTAGTTGAGCTCCCACACCACCGATCCGTCGGGGAAGCGGACGTCGGCCTGAACCGGGCTTCCGGGCCGATCCTTGCCGAGACCGGTCGCGTTGACGACCAGCGAGCGAGGCGGCGCCGTCGAGACCAGCTCACCGGCCTCGCGCGGGGTGCGGGTCAGGACGTAGCGGAAGAGGCGAGGGCGGAGTCGCGCCTGCTGGTGGACGTCCTGCAGGTGCGTCAGCCGGTCGGGATCGACGTCGGCGACAGTGAGCCGCGCGGGCGGGTCGCCGGTCTGCGCCAGATAGGTGGTGATCGCCGTGCCGGCGCCACCGGCCCCGAGGCAGACGACCTCGCCACCGCCGCCGGCGAACCAGCCCGGGGCGAGGATCTCCCGAAGCGCCAGCCCCGCCGTCACCGGGTCCTTCGCCGCGCCGATGAGGCGGCCCCCTCGCTTGGAGATCGAGGAGATCTCGCCGCACTGGCGGCTGAAGTCGTCGAGCTCGTCGAAGAGGTCTCGGGCCGCCTGGAAGACCCGGATCTTGTGGGTGGTGACGAGCGCGCCCAGGTGGGTGACGTCGTCCCTGATCGAGGTCACCAGGTCGCGGTAGACGTCGTCGGGGGCGTCGAGGGCCACGTCGTGCCCGCGGAGCCGTCGGGTCGGGAGGCCCAGGTGGTCCGCCCACAGCGGGAAGACCCGCATGATCGAGGAGTTCGCGGTGTCCACCCCGACGAACCCCATCGCGGGCGCGCTCATGATCCCAACGCGGGTGCGACGGCGGACATGAACGCTGCGGCCCGGCGGGTGATCTCCGTGTGCTCGCCGCGGGCGAGCAGGTCCGTGGCGACCAGGTCACTACCGGCTCCCAGGCACACGGCGCCGGCGTCGAGCCAGTCGCGGGCGTTGGCGACGCTCACGCCGCCGGTCGGCATGAACGGTACGTCGGGGAAGGGGCCGCGAAGGGCGCGGAGATGACCGGGCCCGCCCAGCGAACCCGGGAACAGCTTGACCAGGCCGGCTCCGAGCTCGACCGCGGCCATCACCTCCGACGGGGTCAGCGCGCCCAGTGCGAACGGCGTGCCGCTCGCCCGCATGGCCTCCGCGACCCTCAGCGTCGTGCCCGGCGAGACGAGGAACTGCGCTCCGGCGTCCGTGGCCTCCGACGCCTGCCGCGCCGTGGTCACCGTCCCGGCCCCGACGGCCACCTCGTCGCCGTACGCCTGCCTCACCCGCGAGATGACCCACGGAGCCCGGGGGGTGGAGTAGGTGACCTCGATCGCACGGACACCACCCGCGACGAGGGCTGCCGCCCCGGACAGGGCGGCCTCGGTTGAGGGCGCGCGCATCACGGCGACGACGACGTGCTGCCTGAGCCAGTCGACGACGCTCATCGTCCTCCCCCCGGACGGTTGAGCGGGTGCGGCGGGGCGTCCCCGCGCAGCACCGCCATCACGTTGTCGACGGCCAACCGTCCCATGCCGGTCACGGCCTCCTCGGTCTGCGCGCCGATGTGCGGGGTGACGAGCACCCGGTCCGAGAGGTCGTCGGCGAGCAGCGGGCTGGCGGCAGCTGCGCCGTGCTCCGCCCTCAGCGTGTCGCAGGCGTAGGCGCCCACGTGGCCGCTGTGCAGGGCGTCGGCCAGCGCCTGCTCGTCGACGAGGTCGCCGCGTGCGGTGTTGACGACCGTGACGCCGGCTCGCAGCCGCCCGAGCCGCTCACGGTCGAGGAGGACCGCGCCACCGGGAGCATGCAAGGACACGACGTCGCAGCGGGCCGCCAGTGCCGGCAGGTCGGCCAGCTCGACGCCGTCCATCGGGCACACCGACAGCTGGGGATCCACCGCCACCACGGATGCGCCGAAGCTCAGCACCCTGCGCGCCACGGCCTGGCCGATGCGGCCGAAGCCGAGCAGGCCGACGGTCAGCGCGCCGAGCTCGCGGCCGCGTCGCGCGCTCCACTCGCCGCGCCGGACCGCCTCCACGCCGGCGGAGACGTGGCGCAGCGCGTCCAGGAGCAGGGCCACCGTGAGGTCCGCGACGGCCTCGGTGTTGGCGCCCGGGGTGGTGGTCACCCACAGCCCCCGTCGCGTCGCCGCGGCCACGTCCACGGCGTCGTACCCGACGCCGTAGCGGGCCAGCACGCGCAGGCGGGGACCGAGCGCCAGCATGGGGTCGGTGACCGGTGAGGTGCCGGCGATCCAGGCCACCGCCTCGGGAAGCAGCCTCGAGAGCTCGGCCAGGTCGTGCCTGGGGTCGGCGCGCACGACGTCGAGCCCGGCGGCCTCGAGCTCGAGGCGAGGCGAGGCGTCGGTGGTCGCGAAGGACCGCGAGGTGACGACCACCGATCCGGCGCTCACGAGCCGCTCTCGAGGGCGCGACGCACGCCGTTGAACCACGGCACGAGAGCCTCGTAGGCTCGACAGAACCACGCGTGCTGCTCGGCGTACCTCGCGTGGCGCTCCGCGTCGGGCTCGAACTGCGCGGTGACCTCGGACAGCTCGCGGCTGCGGGAGAAGTCGTCGATGGAGCCGATCCCCACGCCCGCCGTCACCGCGGCGCCGAGACTGTTGCCCTCACCCGCGACGCTGCGACGCCGGACCACGCAGCCCCACTGGTCGGCGAGGACCTGGAGCCAGACGTCGCTCTCGGCCCCACCGCCGACCGCGTCGACGGAGCCGACGTCGACACCGCTGGCGCGGAAGGCGTCGATGCAGGTGAGCAGGTTGAACCCGACCCCCTCGAGCACGGCCCTGGTCAGTGCTGCCGGGCCGTGATGCCGGGAGAGGCCGACGAAGGTGCCCCGGGCGTCGGGGTTCCAGTACGGCGAGCGCTCCCCCAGCACGTAGGGGAGGAAGTAGAGCCCGTCGGAGGCGGCGGGGGCCTCCTGCGAGGCCGTGACCAGCCTGTCGAAGCGGCCGGAGTCGCGCCCGGGCGCCAGCAGGTCGCTGAGCCAGTCGAGGGAGCCACCGCCGGCCTGCATCGTCGCGGTGGGCACGAAGTGACCGCGCCGGACGTGGTCGAAGGTCATCGTGGCCATGCGGGGGTCGTACAGCGGTGCGGTCGAGGTCATCGAGATCCACGACGAGGTGCCCAGGCAGACGTAGGGCCCGTCCTCGGGCCGCGTGACCCCGGCACCGACAGCGGCCATCGGGCCGTCCCCGCCACCGACGACGACCGCGGTGCCGGACGCCAGCCCGCTGTCGCGCGCCGCGGGGCCGGTCACGGTGCCCGCCACCTCGGTGGAGGCCAGGATCTCGGGGAACAGCGCCGCGTCGAGACCGGCGGCGTCGAGCACGGGCTCCGACCACGTGCGGGTGTGCTGGTCGAAGGCGTTCATCGCCGATGCGTCGCTGGGGTCGGTGACCAGCCGTCCCGTCAACCGCCACGCGAGGTAGTCCTTGGCGGCGCACACGTGCCGCACCCGCGCGAACGTCTCCGGCTCGTGCTCGCGCACCCACATCGCCTTGGTCAGCGTGTAGGTCGGGTTCAGTCGATGTCCCAGGATGCGGTAGGCCACCTCCTCCCCCACGCGCGCGACGACCTCGGCGGCCTGCCTGCCGGACCGGGTGTCCGCCCAGATGAGGGCCGGCCGCACCGGTCGGTGGTCGGCGTCGAGCAGCACCGCTCCCATCATCTGGCCGGAGAACGACACCGCGGCCACCGCCTCCGCCGGCGTGCCCGACTCGTCGAGGAGCCGGCGGGTCGCCAGGCACAGGGCCTCCCACCAGGCATGCGGGTCCTGCTCAACCCGGCCGCCGGGGCCGTAGCGGGTGTCGTAGGGGACGGTGTGGGAGGCGACCAGTGTCCCGTCGTCCAGGTGCAGCGACGCCTTGTCGCCGGTGGTGCCCAGGTCGTGTGCGAGCAGCATCGGCTCAGCCGTCCCAGGCGACGAGCCGGTGACCCGCGTCGGTGCGCATCACCCGGCTGCCCATGCCGTGCTCGACCACCCAGCCGTAGTCGTGACCGGCGCTCCCCGGGTAGACCGCCAGGAACCGGTAGGGCTCGTTCCCGGTGTTGACCGACCGATGCGCCCAGCCAGGCGGGATGTAGCCGACCACCCCCGCGGCCATGTCCACCCACTCGGTCCGCTTCCCGTCGTGCAGCAGCAGCCCGCCCGTGCCCGCCAGGCCCAGGTAGATCTCCCCCTGCGGGTCCGGGTGCTGGTGGCCCTTGGTCATGTAGAGCTCGCCACCGCAGGTGCCCGGGAGGATGGTGGTGATCGACTGCGGCAGCTCGCGGGGCTCCTCGGGAACCCGTGAGGACGACACCTGGTAGACGACCCGGTCGCCATCCTCGACGTCGCGTCGCCAGGCGTCCTGGTCGCGGAACAGGCCCTCCAGGTCGGAGAGCCGGCGGACCAGCGTGGGCCCCTCGGGTCGCAGCGTCCCGGCGCCGACGTCGACGTCGACGCGGCCCGGGTCCACCGGCTGGGGTGCGAAGTCTGCCACCGTCCCGCCTCCTCGGTCGCCTGTCATGACAGGATAGCAAGCGTCAGTCGATGTCGGTGACGACCATCAGGGGGTTGCCTCGGCGGTGGGACTCCTGCCGGTGCACCTCGACCTCGAACCGGCTCCGGTCGCCGCGGTGGAACGCCACGAAGCTCTCGACCGGCCGGGCGTCCTCACCGACCGACACGCTCCGCAGCACCAGCAGCGGGTCGGAGCGCCGGACGCCCAGCAGCCGCGCCATCCGCGCGCCCGCGACCGCGGCCTCCACCACCCGACGGGCACGCACGAGCCGGACGCCGTACCCGTCCTCGAGAACCTGGTAGAGCGACCTGTCGGTGAGGTCCTCCTTCTCGAGCCCGGGAGCGGCCCAGTGCGGCACGTCGGTGACCGCGAACACCCACGGCTCGCCACCAACGAGGCGCAGCCGCTCGATGTGCACGACCGGATCGCCCACGTCGATCCGCAGTGCCGCTGCCTGGCTGTCGTCGGCGGGTGCCATCGCGATCTTCTTGACCTGGCTGTGCAGCTCCAGCCCGCGAGCCGCGACGTCCTCGTAGAGGCCGGTCAGGCTCGCGATCAGCCCCTCGTTCGCGGGCGCGGGAGCGACGAAGGTGCCACGGCCCTTGTCACGGGTGATGATCCCCTCGACCTCCAGCTCGCCGAGCGCCTGCCGGACCACCGTCCGCGAGACCTCGTACGTCGAGCACAGCGCGTGGTCGCCGGGCAGCCGGTCGCCCGGCTGGCGGGCGTTCTCAGTGATGTCGGCGATGATGAGCTGCTTGAGCTGGTGGTAGAACGGCATCGGCGACGAGCGGTCGATCCGCCGCGGCCGGGTTGCGGGACGCGGCCTGGGTCCGGCCATGTGACTCGTCTCCCCCCAGGGATGCGTGGACAGTCTGGCCTCAGCGCTCGGAACCGCCGAGGAGGCCGGTCACGAGGCGCTTCTGCAGCACGATCGCGGCGGCGATCATCGGCACCATGGAGATCAGGGAGATCGCGCAGATGTTCCACCAGGCCGTGCCGAGCTGACCCTGCTGCTGGGCGATCGCGATCGGAAGGGTCGTCGCCCGGGTCTGGGTCAGCATGACGGCGAACAGGAAGTCGTTCCACGAGAAGGAGAACGCCAGCAGGAACGTCGCGATCAGCCCGGGGGTCGTCAGGGGCACGGAGATGCGCCAGAAGATCATGAACCTGCTGGCGCCGTCGGTGCGGGCCGCCTCCTCCAGCGACACCGGCACCTGCCGGAAGTAGTTCTGCATGAACCACACGACGAGAGGCAGGGTGAAGCCCGTGTAGACGACCGTCATCCCCGCGATGGTGTCGAGCAGCCGGATCTGGCGGAACAGGATGAAGTAGGCCATCACCGCGACGATCGGAGGCATCATCCGCTGGGAGATGATGAAGAACGAGATGTCGCGCGAGCCCATCCACGCGAGCTTGAGGTCGTACCTGGCCAGGCCGTAGGCCGCCGCCGTGCCGACGAACATCGCGATGAGCGTGCTCAACGTGACCGCGAGCAGGCTGTGCCACAACGGCCCCAGGATCGAGTTGTCCCCGCCGAGGATGCTGGCCCAGGCTCCCAGGTCCGGCTTGAAGTCGACGAACGGGATGAACTTCGCCCCACCGTAGATCGACCTGTTGTCCTTGAACGCCGTGATCAGGACCCAGTAGAGCGGGAAGATCACGAAGATCGCCCAGAGGATGAGCGGGATGTAGCGCCAGCGCGCCTTGCTGGTCATGTCTCCACCCTTTGCAGCATCCGACGCGACAGCGACAGGAAGAGCGTCGACACGACGATCACCAGCACCAGCAGGGACAGCGCGATCGCCGCGCCGTACCCGAGGTCGAAGGACTGGAAGCCCTGGAAGAACCCGAACAGGGTGGTGCTCGTCGTCGCCGTGCCCGGGCCGCCGCCGGTGAGCAGGAAGAGCTGCCCGAACACCTGGAAGGAGTCGATCATCCGCAGGAAGATCGCCGTCACCGAGACCGGGGCGAGCATCGGGACGATGATCCGGACGACCACCTGGAGGGCGCTGGCACCGTCCACACGCGCGGCGTCGATCACCTCGGTCGGGATCGCCTGAAGCCCCGCAAGCAGGAGCAGGAACATGAGTGGCGTCCACTCCCAGACGTCCATGATGACCACCGACACCACGGCCAGGTGGCTGCCCGACAGCCACCCCGGCGAGCCGAGACCCAGGCCCCGGAGCACCGCATCGATCGGGCCGTTGCTCTGGTCGTAGAGCATCCGCCACATGAAGCCGATCGCGACCGGGGCGAGCATCATGGGGATGGCGAAGAGGACCCGGAAGAACCCCGCGCCGGCCAGGCTCTCGCGCAGCAGCAGCGCGAGGCAGAGTCCCACGCCGTACTCGACGACGACCGCGATCACCGTGAAGACCACCGTGAACGACACCGAGCCCCAGAACTGCCCGTCGTGCATCAGGCTGGTCCAGTTGCCGAGCGTGAACTCGCCGATCTGCAGCCCCGTGCTCGTGTCCACGCGCGTGAAGCTCAGGAGCAGGGAGTAGACGAGCGGGAAGGTGTTGAGCAGGAGCAGCACCATCACGGCGGGAAGGACGAACCCCCAGCCGGCGGTGCGCTCCCGCTTCGCGGCGCGCTGCCGGCCGCCGTCCGGGCTGTCGGCTCCGTCACCGACCCGCCGTCGTGAGCGACTGCCCTGGACGCCCGCTCCGGCGCCTGCTGTCACCGCACCGCTCCCGTCAGGACGAGGTGATCTTCGCGTTGAGCGAAGCCTGGTAGGCCTTCAGCTGCTTGTCCTTGCCCTTGCGCTGGTTGAGCTGGTCCCACTGGCTGGCCAGGCCGTCGAGCGCGGACTGCGCGCTCTTCTGCCCGGACACGACCTCCTGGGCCGCCACCTCGGTGCTGTCCTGGAAGCTGGCCGCGCCCGGGAGGCGCAGGTCCCTGACCGCACCCGGGTCGGTGTCGCTCGTGCGCATCGCTGCGAGGTACTCGTCCAGGTCCGGCTCGGGGTAGCCGACCGCCTTCCAGGCGGCCTTGTTGTCGAGCTGGGAGGCGCGGAACGGGTTCATGCCGCTGTTCGCCCGGGTGACCATCTTCATGGAGAACTTCGGCCCCGCCAGGAACGAGAGGTACTTGTACGACGTGTCCACGTCCGTCGCGGCCTTCGGGACGACGCCGACCCAGCCGCCGAAGGCCAGCCAGCCGGGGCGGTTCAGCGTCGACTGCTTGACCCAGGCCTCCTTCGTGTAGTCGTAGACCTTGTCCGACCCCGGCAGCAGCTGGGAGCCGATCTTGCCCTTGACCTTGCTGTCCTTCTGGAGCTCGCCGATGATCGGGGTGTCGTCCCAGTCGATGCCGAGGACGGCCTCGCCGTGGGCGAACCGCTGCCGCACCTCGTTGCTGTCGAAGTTGATCATCCCGGGCGGGCCGTACTTCACCGCCTCGGCGTAGTTCTCCATGCCCTTCACGTGGCCGGGGTTGTTGACCAGCGGCTTGAGGTTGTTGGGGTCGAACCACATGGCCCCGGGCAGGTTGGGCTGCGCGCAGTAGGCCACGCAGTTCGAGGCGTAGTACCAGAAGGCCTGGCCGCCGTGCCGGTAGGCCTCGACCACCCCGTGCACGCCGTACTTGCCGTCGCCGAAGAACCGGGCGATGTTCATGAAGTCGTCCCAGGTCGCCGGCGGCGCCAGCGGCTTGCCGAACTCCTTCTTGAACTTCGCGCTCAGGCCCTTGTCGGAGAGGATGTCGCGCCGGTAGTAGCAGAGCTGGTTGTCACCGTCGATCGGGATGGCGACCTGGCGACCGTCCCACTGGGCGTTGCCCTGGTAGATGACGTCGCTCCAGTCGAGGGACTTGTCCTTCTTCACCCGGTCGGTGAGGTCCACGACGAACGAGTGCAGGTCGCCCAGCCAGCTGGACGCCGCGAGCACCACGTCGTAGGAGCCGCCGCCGGTCTGGAAGTCCGCGAGCGTCTTGGTGTACAGCTGGCCGAACGGCGCGGTGATCAGCTTGACGGTGACGCCGGTCCTCTTCTTGAACTCGGCGGCCGAGGCCGCGACCGCGCTCGCGATGGGCGGCCCTGTCTGGGTGAACACCCGAAGCGTGTTCTTGTCACCGCTTCCGCTCGAGCTGCACGCGTCCAGCAGGGGGAAGCCGGCACCGGCAGCGGTGACGGCGGCGGCGCCCTTGAGGAACGCCCGGCGGTTGATGCTGTCGCGAAGCAGGTCGCGTTCGCTCATGTACGCACCTCGGCTCGTTGCACCTATCATTACAGGATGTCAGCAGCATCACACTCCGGCCCGCGCCTGTGAAGCCCCTGCTGCATAACAACTTGGCGACACGGAAGGACGTCCGGGCGCGGTGGTAGCGTCACGACCCGCCTGCCAGCACTCAACCAGCACACCGGAGGCCGCCGTGGTGAAGCCCGTCAAGGTCGTTGCGCTCCTGAAGGCGGAGCCGGGAATGAGCCGCGAGGCGTTCGCGGACCGCTGGGTGGCGGAGCATGCGCCGCTCGTGCTGCGGATGGAGCGGCTGCGCGGCTACCGCATCAACGTGGCGATCGACGAGCAGGAGATCGACGGCGAGCTTCCCTACGACGGCACTGCCGAGCTCTGGTGGGACTCGCTGGAGGACATGCGCGCTGACTTCGACTCCGAGGAGGGCGTCCTCGCGGGGGCCGACGCCGACAGCTTCACGGTGGTGCGCCAGCACATCTACACCGAGGAGCACGTCATACGCTGATCGGCGCCAGCCCGGTCGAAGCCTGAGGAGCAGCCATGGTCGACTCGAACGTGTGCGTCGTCGGTGCGGCGAACATCGACCTCATCAGCTATGTGCCGCGGCTGCCGGAGCTGGGTGAGACGTTGCACGGCACCGAGTTCCGGATGGGGTACGGCGGCAAGGGCGCGAACCAGGCGGTGATGGCGGCCAAGCTCGGTGCCTCCGTGTCGATGGTCACCAAGCTGGGTCGCGACACGTTCGGTGAGGGCACGCTGGAGAACTTCCGCGCCGTGGGCGTGGACACCCGCTTCGTGTCGTTCACCGAGGAGGCGTCGTCCGGGGTGGCGCCGATCTTCGTCGATCCGGCGGGCAGGAACGCGATCGTCATCGTCACCGGCGCCAACGACCTGCTCACGGCCAACGAGATCGAGCGGGCCCGGCCCGCGATGAGGCGGGCGGGCGCGGTGGTGTGCCAGCTGGAGATCCCACTCGCCACCACCCTCCTGGCGCTGCGCGCCGCCCGGGGGGAGGGCACGCCCACGATCGTGAACCCCGCACCCGCCCGGGCGGACCTGCCCGACGAGCTGCTGGAGCT
>JAICKK010000147.1 GCA_025927955.1 Nocardioidaceae bacterium | reverse complement strand
GCGCGGGGTCGTGCCGTTCCTCACCCGGCTGGCGGCGTGGGCGCCTCGCCCCGTCGGCTCGGTGACCTCTTCCGGGCAGGAGCGTCCGTGGGCCGGGACGGATGAAGGCGTGGGCATTCGCGTGGAGCCCCGGGCAGTCGGGTGTCGTCCAGGTGGACGACAACCCGTCTGAAGCCAGCGCGCCCGGATGACGGCGGCTCTGACTGAGACGAGTCACCGGACCGTGGTCCGCTCCCGCGGCGCGCCGACTCGACGAGGGCGAGACGTGCACACGCGCCGACTCGACGGGGGCGAGACGTGCACACGCGCCGACTCGACGGGGTGGAACGCGGAGGAGGAGCTTCGCGTCAGCCCTTACACGAGCTCACGTCGGAACCCTCGCGGTCTCCACCGATGCGGTCGGCGCCGTCAAGGGCGCCGTCCTCCGGGGTGGGCAGCGGGGGAGGCGTGCCGCCCCACTCCGGGCACAGCGACCGGTGCGCGCACCACCCGCACAGCGCGCTGCGGCTCGGCCGCCAGTCACCGGTCTCCCGGGCGGTGGCGATCGCCCGCCACAGGGCCTCCACCTTCCGCTCGGTGGCCCGGAGGTCCTGCTCGTCGGGGCAGTAGCGGAGGACCTCGCCGCTGCCGAGGTAGACCAGCTGCAGCATCCGCGGCACCACGCCACGGGTCTTCCACAGCACCAGCGCGTAGAAGCGCATCTGGAACAGCGCCTTCGACTCGTAGCCCTCCGCCGGCGCCCGGCCGGTCTTGTAGTCGACCACCCGGATGTCGCCCGAGGGCGTCACGTCGAGCCGGTCGACGAACCCGCGCAGCAGCAGCCGCGAGTCCAGCAGCGCCTCGACGTACGCCTCCCGCTCGGCGGGCTCCAGGCGGGTGGGGTCCTCCAGGGTGAAGTAGCGGCCAAGCGGCTCGACGCACGACGACAGCAAGGCGTCGAGCCCGCCGCCGTCGGCGCCCTCGCCGCCGGGCGCGTCCGGGCCGAACATCTCCGCCAGAGCCGGCTCGGCCGCCACCAGCGCGGCCCACGCCGGCGCCAGCAGGGCGGCTGCGTGCTCGGGGGTCCGCTGCGGCGCGGGCAGGTCGAAGAGGTCCTCGAGCACCTTGTGCACCACGCTGCCGCGCACGGCGTCCGGCGAGGGCGGCTCGGGCAGCCGGTCGACGGTCCGGAACCGGAACAGCAGCGGGCAGGCCATGAAGTCCGCGGCGCGGCTCGGCGACAGCGAGCCGAGCACGTCGACACCGTCGACGACCGTGCGCCCGGCCACGCCGTCCGGGCCGGGCACGGGGCGCTCGGTGGTCTCGCTGCTCATCGCCCTGCCCTTCCGGCCGCGGAGGCTCCCGCGGGCTCGGCTCCGACCCTAGGCCACCGCACCGACAGCCTCCCCCGCACGGCCCGCGATAGCCTCGAGAGATGGAGCAGCCCACC
Source organism: Nocardioidaceae bacterium (assembly GCA_025927955.1). Lineage (GTDB taxonomy): Bacteria > Actinomycetota > Actinomycetes > Propionibacteriales > Nocardioidaceae > Nocardioides_B. The sequence continues at coordinate 8,218 of JAICKK010000147.1, read as the reverse complement.
GGCGGACCCCGGCAGACGCGCGCGCCCGCACGCCGCGAGCCGGGCACCTGGCGCATCGGCCAGATCGCCGGGGTCGACGTCCTCGTGCGCTCCTCGTGGCTGCTGGTGGCGGCGTTCATCGCGGTCCTGTCGGCTCCGAGCATCGACATCGTCGCACCCGGCATCGGCGGCTGGAAGTACGTCGCGGGCCTGGCGTTCGCGGTGCTGCTCTACCTCTCCGTGCTCCTGCACGAGGCATCGCACGCCCTGATGGCCCAGCACTACGGCCTGCCGGTCGCCTCCATCACGCTGCACTTCCTCGGTGGCGTCACGGAGATCGAGGGCGAGCCGGACACGCCGCGCCGGGAGTTCGCGGTCTCGGTCGTGGGCCCCCTCACGTCGCTGGGCGTCGCGCTGGTGTTCTACGTGGTCGACGTCGCGATGCCCGACCACGGCCTCGCCTGGCTGGCCGTGCGCATGCTGTGGGGCTCCAACGCCGTCGTCGGCGTGCTCAACCTGGTTCCCGGCCTCCCTCTCGACGGCGGCCGGGTGCTGCGCGCCGCCGTGTGGCGGGCGACCGGGAACCCGCACCGCGGCACGATCGTCGCCGCGTGGGGCGGACGCGCCTGCGCCGGCCTCGCCATCGCCTACCCGTTCCTGTTCCAGATCTGGACCCACCAGCTGCCGCCGGTGTCCACCTACGTCCTGGCGTTCGTGATCGCGCTCTTCCTGTGGAGCGGGGCGTCCTCGGCGCTGGCCTCGGCCCAGGTACGCCGGCGGCTGCCCGCGCTGCAGGCCCGGCTGCTGGCCCGCCGCACGCTCGCGGTGCCCGAGGACCTGTCCCTGGCCGAGGCGGTGCGCCGGGCCCACGAGCAGCAGGCGGGGAGCATCGTGGTGACCGGCCCCGACGGCCGTCCGTCGGGCATCGTCAACGAGGCTGCGGCCCAGGCCACCCCGCAGGACCGCCGGCCGTGGCTCCCGGTGAGCGCGGTGGCCCGCAGCATCGAGCCGGAGATCACCTTCCCGGCCGACCTGGCCGGGGAGCCGCTGATCCTGGCCATGCAGCGCGCCCCGGCCACGGAGTACCTCCTGCTCGAGCCCGACGGCAGCGTGTACGGCGTCCTGGTCAGCGCCGACGTGGACCGCGCCTTCGCCGCCGAGGCCTGACCGGCACGCGCCCGCCGGTGCGTGAGAGGGTGCGGGCATGTCCAGCGAGCTCTCCGGTGACCCCGTCGGTGACCCCGTCGGTGAAACCGCGGGCGCGTCGTGGTCGGGGGTCCGCCGGGGGCCCCTGCAGCCGGGGGAGTGGATACGGCTGACCGACACCAAGGGTCGCCGGCACAACATCTGCCTGACACCCGGCAAGCAGTTCTTCACCAACCGCGGCTCCATCGCCCATGACACGCTGATCGGTCGCGAGGAGGGGTTCAGCGTCGCCTCGTCGGCCGGCGGGGAGTACCTCGTGTTCCGGCCGCTGCTCACCGAGTTCGTGGTCTCCATGCCGCGCGGCGCGGCCGTGGTCTACCCCAAGGACGCCGCCCAGATCGTGGCGATGGCCGACATCTTCCCCGGCGCCCATGTGGTCGAGGCCGGGGTCGGCTCCGGGGCGCTGACCTGCTCACTGCTCCGGGCGGTGGGTCCCGGCGGCCGGGTCTCCTCCTACGAGCGGCGCCCGGAGTTCGCCGAGGTGGCCGAGCGCAACGTCGACCAGTTCTTCTCCGGCCGGCACCCCGCCTGGGCCCTGACCGTGGGCGACCTGTCCGTGGCGATGTCGCAGCCGCCCGGCAGCGTGGACCGCGTGGTGCTCGACATGCTCGCCCCCTGGGAGTGCGTCGAGCGGGTCGCCGACGCTCTGGTGCCCGGGGGTCTGCTGTGCGCCTACGTCGCCACCACCACCCAGCTCGCCCGGACCGTGGAGACCCTGCGGGCGCACGGCGGGTTCACCGAGCCGCACCCCTGGGAGTCGCTGGTCCGGGAGTGGCACGTCGAGGGCCTCGCCGTGCGGCCGGGCCACAAGATGGTCGGGCACACCGGCTTCCTGGTGACCGCCCGCCGGCTGGCGCCGGGCGAGAGCGCCCCCGCCCGCAAGCGCCGTCCCGCACCGGGGGCGTACGGCGTGGACTACCAGGGCCCGCGACCCGCCGGCCTGCCGCCCGAGGTCGCCGAGGAGCCGTTCGACGCCTGAGACCGGCACGTTCCGGCAGGGTCACAGTTCGGACAAGTCGACCGGGACACCTGGGGTGTTCGGCTGATCTTCAGGTGCCGTCCAGGTAGGGTCGAAGCCAGAAGATTCCCTCAGGGTCCACAGCAGTGGAGGTGCGGACGTGTCCGCTTCAGAGAGTGGTCAGAGCCGGTCGGGATCGCGCACGTCCGAGGAGCTTCGCAGCCAGCTGCGCTTCCTCGAGGAGGAGGTCGGCGAGCTGCGCCGGCGCCTGGCCGAGAGCCCGCTCCACTCCCGCGCGGTCGAGCAGCGGCTCGCCGAGACGCAGCGGTCGCTCGCCGCCGTCACGTCGCAGAACGAGCGCCTCGCCCAGACGCTGCGCGAGGCCCGGGACCAGATCATGACCCTCAAGGAGGAGGTCGACCGGCTCGCCCAGCCGCCGGCCGGCTTCGGCACCTTCCTGGCCCGCAACGACGACGACTCGATCGACGTGTTCACCGGTGGCCGCAAGCTGCGGGTCAACGTCAGCCCGTCGGTCGACCTCGACGAGCTCAAGCTCGGCCAGGAGGTCATGCTCAACGAGGCCCTCAACGTGGTGGCGGCGCTCGACTTCGAGCAGCTCGGCGAGGTCGTGATGCTCAAGGAGATCCTGGCCGACGGCGACCGGGTCCTGGTCATCGCGAACGCCGACGAGGAGCGCGTCGTCCGCCTGGCCGAGCCGCTGCGCGACGAGGTGCTGCGCGCCGGGGACTCGCTGCTGCTCGACGCCCGGTCGGGCTACGCCTACGAGCGGGTGCCGAAGTCCGAGGTCGAGGAGCTCGTGCTCGAGGAGGTTCCCGACATCGACTACGAGAGCATCGGCGGCCTGAAGGGACAGATCGACCAGATCCGCGACGCCGTCGAGCTGCCGTACCTGCACCCCGACCTCTTCAAGGAGCACGAGCTCAAGCCGCCGAAGGGCGTGCTGCTCTACGGCCCGCCGGGGTGCGGCAAGACCCTGATCGCCAAGGCGGTCGCGAACTCGCTGGCCAAGAAGGTCGCGGCCAAGACCGGTGCCGAGGCCGCGGACGGGAAGGCGGGGAAGTCCTACTTCCTCAACATCAAGGGCCCCGAGCTGCTCAACAAGTACGTCGGGGAGACCGAGCGGCACATCCGGCTGGTGTTCCAGCGGGCCCGCGAGAAGGCCAGCATGGGCACGCCCGTGATCGTCTTCTTCGACGAGATGGACTCGCTGTTCCGCACCCGTGGGTCGGGGGTGTCCTCCGACGTGGAGAACACCATCGTGCCCCAGCTGCTCTCCGAGATCGACGGCGTCGAGGGGCTGGAGAACGTCATCGTCATCGGGGCCTCCAACCGCGAGGACATGATCGACCCGGCGATCCTGCGCCCCGGACGGCTCGACGTGAAGATCAAGATCGAGCGGCCGGACGCCGAGTCGGCGCGGGACATCTTCTCGAAGTACCTCACCGCGAACCTGCCCCTGCACGCCGACGACCTCGCCGAGTTCGGCGGGGACAAGGCCGCCTGCGTCGCCGGGATGATCCAGGCCACGGTCGAGCGGATGTACACCGAGACCGAGGAGAACCGCTTCCTGGAGGTCACCTACGCCAACGGCGACAAGGAGGTCCTCTACTTCAAGGACTTCAACTCCGGGGCGATGATCCAGAACATCGTCGACCGTGCCAAGAAGATGGCGATCAAGGACCTGCTGGACAACAACCAGAGGGGCGTGCGGGTCACCCACATGCTCCAGGCGTGCGTGGACGAGTTCAAGGAGAACGAGGACCTCCCGAACACCACGAACCCCGACGACTGGGCCCGGATCTCCGGCAAGAAGGGCGAGCGGATCGTGTTCATCCGCACGCTGATCACCGGCAAGCAGGGCACCGAGCCGGGGCGCTCGATCGACACCGTCTCCAACACCGGTCAGTACCTCTGAGCCATGCCCGCAGGGGACGACCCGCCGGGGCGACTACCCTGAGGGCATGTTCTTCTGGGTGACGCTTCCGGTCGTCTTCGTCATCTTCGTCGGCGTGTTCGCCTGGGGTGCCCGGGGCATCTCCGGCCGCTTCCACGAGCCGGGCACCCAGCGGCTCAACCGTCCTCGCAAGCAGTTCGGCAGCCGGTCGCGCTCGTAGACCGACAGGCGCAAACGCTAGCGCTAGCCCAGGGACGTCAGCGAGGCGTAGTCGCCGACCCCCTCGCGCGCCAGCCGGGTCAGCAGCGCCCGGGTGTCCGGCACGAACGGCCAGGACGGGTCGCGCAGGTGGTCGTCCAGCTCGGCCAGGGTCATCCACGCACCCCAGACGACCTCCCCGTCGGCGTGCCGCAGCGCCCCCGGCCACGTCGTCTCGAAGCAGTGCTCCACGCAGCGCGTCCGGTCGTCCTCGTAGAGCGAGCGGCCCAGTGCTCGCAGCTCCGCCCCGTCGACGCCGAGCTCCTCGGCGAGCTCCCGCGCCGCCGATGCCTCCGGGGCCTCGCCGTAGGTCATCACCCCACCCGCGGCCGCGTCGTGCTGCCCGGGGGCCCAGTCCTTCTCCGGTGAGCGGCGGTGCACGTAGATCCGGTGGTCCGGGTCGCGGACCAGCACCGCGGTCGCCGCGTGCAGCAGGTTGTTCCGTCGTACGACGGACCGCTCGGCGGACCCCACGACGGCACCGGAGCGGTCGACCAGCGCGACGACCTCGACGGGAGCAGGCACGTGGACATCGTCGCGCACCGGCTCAGCCGCTGCGACCGTGGATGTAGAGGTCCCGGCGGTTCCCGCGGTCGACCGCGTGCAGGTCGGGCGGGGGCAGCTCGTAGCGCACCGGGCGCTGGTGCTCGCCGTACTGCCGCTCGGCGTTGTACACCTGGTTGAACTTCCACAGCATGCGCGGGAAGTTGGTCTGGCCGCGCAGCAGGTTGCGCCCGATGATCCGGAAGGTCTTGGACACCGCGCGCACGCCGAGGTGCTTGCGGTTGAGCACCGACTGGGTCCTGACCAGCTCGGCGTAGAACTCGTGCAGCGGGAGCCTCGTCGGGGTCACCGCGTGCTGGATGTCGAAGAGCCGGTAGTCCAGCGTGGTGAGGTCGCCCGCGTCGGTGTGCCAGATCTCGGTCCCCGGGTAGGGGGTTATGACGGTGAGGTTCACGATCTCCGGCACCGAGGTGGCCCAGGCCCGGACCCGCTCGAACTGGGCGGCGTCCCACTGGGGGCTGACGATGAGGTTGATCGCGACGGTGAGCCCGATCCTCCTGGCCACCTCGAGCGCCTCGAAGTTCTGGTTGGGGGAGACCCGCTTGCGGAACAGCTCCAGGCCCTCCTGGTCCAGCGCCTCCATGCCCAGGAACATGTAGTTCAGCCCCAGGCGCCGCCAGCGCTCGAACACCTCGCGGTTGCGCAGCAGCACGTCCGCGCGGGTCTCGAGGTAGTACTCCTTGCGCACCTTGCGCCTCTCCAGCTCCGCGGCGATGGCGTCACCGTGCTCGGGGCGGATGAACGCCACGTCGTCGACGATGAACACCCCTTGCTCCCGGATGGACGCCATCTCGGCGGCGGCCGCCTCCGGGGACGCCTTGCGGTAGCTGCGCCCGTAGAAGGTCCAGGCGCTGCAGAAGTGGCAGTCCCAGGGGCAGCCGCGGGTGAGCTCGATGGAGGCCGCCGGGTCGAGCACCCCGATGAAGTACCTGCCGCGGCGCCGGGTCAGGTCGCGCGCCGGGGGCACCTCGTCGATGCGCTCCAGCATCCTGGGGGCCGGCCCGTGACCGTGGAGGGTGACCACGCCCGGCGCCTCCTCGGGCGCGCCGTCCCGCCAGGCGGCCAGCAGCAGCGGCGCGGCCACCTCCCCCTCGCCGCGGACGACCGCGTCGATGCTCCCGTCGGCCTGGGCGAGCACGTGCTCGGCGATGAAGGAGACGCTGTGCCCGCCGACGAAGACCAGGCTCGAGGGGCAGAGCTCCTTGACGCGTCGGGAGAGGTCGATCACCTCCGGCACGTTCGCGAGGTAGTTCAGGCCGAACCCGACGGCCTCGGGGTCGAACCGCCGGAGCTCCCGCGCCAGGTCCTCGTGGCCGAACACCTGGAGGTCCATGATCCGCACCTCGTGCCCCGCCTGGCGCACCGCGCCGGCCACCCGCTCGAGCCCGAGGGGCTCCAGCCGCAGGAAGATCTCGCTGTACATCAGCGCACTCGGATGGACCATGAGGACCCGCAAGACGAACCTCCTCGACGTGCATCGACACCGGACTGCCGGGCCCTCGACCCGCCGAGCGCTGCGGCTGGCCGTCGTACCCGACCGGGCACCCAGGTATGCCGTCGCCCGCGTAGGCTCGCCACATGAGCGTGCGTCGGATCATGGGCACCGAGACCGAGTTCGGCATCTCGGTCCAGGGGCAGCCGACCGCCAACCCGATGGTGGCCTCCTCACAGGTGGTCAACGCCTACGCCGGCAGCACGCTGCGGGCCCGCCGCGCCCGGTGGGACTTCGAGGAGGAGTCGCCGCTGCGCGACGCCCGGGGCTTCGACATGTCCCGCGAGGTGGCCGACCCCAGCCAGCTGACCGACGAGGACCTCGGGCTGGCCAACGTCATCCTCACCAACGGCGCGCGGCTCTACGTCGACCACGCGCACCCGGAGTACTCCACGCCGGAGTGCACCAACCCCCGCGACATCGTCAAGTGGGACAAGGCGGGCGAGCAGATCGCGCTCGACGCGACGCGGTTCGCGGCGGCCATCCCCACCGCGGCCCCGATCGTGCTCTACAAGAACAACACCGACAACAAGGGCGCCTCCTACGGTGCCCACGAGAACTACCTGATGCGCCGGTCGACGCCGTTCGGCGACATCGTCCGGCACCTGACCCCCTTCTTCGTCAGCCGCCAGGTGGTGTGCGGGGCGGGACGCGTCGGGATCGGGCAGGACGGGCGCGAGCACGGCTTCCAGCTCAGCCAGCGTGCCGACTACTTCGAGGTCGAGGTGGGTCTCGAGACGACCCTCAAGCGGCCGATCATCAACACCCGCGACGAGCCGCACGCCGACCCGGAGAAGTACCGCCGCCTGCACGTGATCATCGGCGACGCGAACCTGGCCGAGATCTCCACCTACCTCAAGGTCGGCACCGCCGCGCTGGTGCTCGCGATGATCGAGGACCGGTTCATCGGCAGGGACCTGGCCGTCGAGCAGCCCGTCAAGGCGCTGCGCGACGTCTCCCACGACCCCACGCTCCAGCACCTGCTCACGCTCGCCGACGGACGCCGGCTGACCGCCGTACAGCTGCAGATGGAGTACCTCGACCTGGCCAAGAAGTACGTCGAGGACCGGCTCGGCTCGGACGCCGACGAGCAGACCCGCGACGTCCTGGCCCGCTGGGAGTCGGTGCTGGACCGGCTGGAGACCGACCCCATGCTGTGCGCGGCGGAGCTGGACTGGGTCGCGAAGCTGCGGCTCCTCGAGCAGTACCGCGAGCGCGACGGCCTGGACTGGGACGACGCGAAGCTGCACCTGATCGACCTGCAGTACGCCGACGTCCGCCCCGACAAGGGCCTCTACCACCGGCTGCTGCGGATGGGGCGCATCGAGCGGCTGCTCGGCGACGAGGAGGTGGCCGCGGCCATGCACCGGCCGCCCGTCGACACCCGGGCGTACTTCCGGGGCCGCTGCCTGGAGAAGTACGCCGACCGGATCGCCGCCGCCTCGTGGGACTCGGTGATCTTCGACCTGCCCGGCCGCGAGTCGCTGCAGCGGGTCCCGACCATCGACCCGCTGCGCGGCAGCCGGGCGCACGTGGGCGAGCTGCTGGACCGCTGTGACACCGCCGAGGCGCTGTTCGCGGCCCTGACTCGGTAGGGTCGACCCGAACGCTGGTTGTCCCGGCGAGCCGCCGCGCGGATCCGCGCACGGTCGTCGGGGCCCGCACCCAGGAGGGCCGCGATGGCACAGGAGCACAAGCAACCCAAGAGGTCCCCGGAGACCGAGGACCAGACCGAGGCGGCGCCGCAGGGCGACGTGGCCGAGCGCAAGGAGCAGCTCGACGAGGACATCGACGCGATCCTCGGCGAGATCGACGACGTGCTGGAGACCAACGCCGAGGACTTCGT
>JAICKK010000208.1 GCA_025927955.1 Nocardioidaceae bacterium | reverse complement strand
GGGCCTGCCCAGGGGCTCCCACGAGGGGGTGCCGCCGCTCCAGGTGTTCCACCGTCACCGGCACTCCCGGCTCCGCAACGAGCTCTGCGACAGCGGGTCGCGGACGTTCCGACCCTCCGACGTCGCCCGCCTCGAGGGGCTCGGCGTCTCCACTCCCCTGCGGACCGCGCTCGACCTCGGCCGGTTCCTGCACCGTGACCGCGCGATCGGCGCCCTCGACAGCCTGCTGCGCCTCGGGGCGTTCTCGAGGGAGGAGCTGGTCACCGACGTCGAGCGGTTCAAGGGGATGCGCGGCGTGCGACAGCTGCGGGCGCTTGCTCCGTTGGCCGACGGCCGCTCGGAGTCGCCCGGAGAGTCGACGCTGCGGCTCCGCTGGCTCGACAATCCCTCCTTGCCACCGCCCGAGCCGCAGGTCTCCCTCACGGTGGACGGTGTCGAGGTCTACCGCATCGACCTGGGCGTCCGCGACCTGCGCTACGGCTGTGAGTACGACGGGGAGGAGTTCCACCAGGACGTGGCGGCCGACCGTCGCCGTCGGGACGACCTGAGCCGCCGCTTCGGGTGGGACGTCGAGGGCGTCCGGAAGGTCAACCTCACAGGACCGACCGACGACATCCAGCGGATCCTTCACGACGGCATCCGCCGCGCCCGCCGACGCGCCGGACTGCCCCCGTCGTACGAGGGCTGAGGGCACGGAACAAGACGCCTCGGCGAAGATCCCTCCACGGAACGGGACGCCTCGGCGCAAGACCTCAGCGGCGACCGCGGCGAGCCCGGAGGTAGTCTGCGACGACGTACTCCCCGAGCCGGGACAGGTCCGGGGTGAAGACGCGCCCGCCGGCGCGGCGGGCCATCGCGTCGACGAACCGGGCCAGGCCGGGGTCGTCGCCGAGCATGAAGAAGTTGATCGCGGCGCCGTAGCGGCTCAGCTCGTCGACCTGTCCCACGGTCGCCCGCAGCGTCTCGTTCGTGGTCGGCCAGCTGAAGACCGGCATCCCGTTGGGCGCGATGTGCGCGGTGGGCTCGCCGTCGGTGACGACCAGCACGACCGGCTCCGCGTCCGGATGCCTCCGCAGGTGGCGCGCGGCGATGACCAGCGCGTGCTGGAGGTTGGTGCCCTGCACCCACTCGGGCTCGATGCCGGCGAGCTGGACCGGCGAGAGCCGGCGGGCGGTCCGGTCGAAGCCGATGATCTCCAGCGCGTCCTGGCGGAACCTCGTCTCCACGAGGTGGGCGAGGGCCAGCGCGGTCTGCTTCATCGGGCCCCAGCGGCCCTCCATCACCATCGAGAACGACAGGTCGACGCAGACCGCGACGGCCGCCGTGGTGCGCCGCTCGGTCTCGACCACCTCGAAGTCGTCGACCATCAGCCGGGCGGGCACGCCGGCGCCGCGCCGCAGCGCGTTCGACACCGTCCGCGCCGCGTCGATGGGCAGCTCGTCGCCGAACACCCACGGCCGCGTCGTCCCCGTCAGCTCGTCGGCGGAGCCGGTGCGGTGGTCCTCGTGGTCGCCGCTGCCGGACGCCTCGATCTGGGAGAACACCCGCTTGAGCGCGGTCTCCCCCAGGCGGCGTACGGCGCGGGGGGTCAGCCGGAGCCCGTCGTCGTCGCGGGCCACGAACCCCTGCCGCTCGAGCTCGCGCTCCAGCTCGCGCAGGGCCCGGAAGTCCGCGGCCGCGGAGGCGCCGAGGTGCCGCTCGAGGACCTCCACGTCGACGTCGTCGAGGGTCGCCCCCGCATGCGTCTGCGCCAGCGACTGCTCCAGCGCCTCGAGGTCGGCGAGCTCGGCGACCGCCTCGACGGCGTCGCTGTAGCCGAGCGACTCCCCGCCCTGCCGCATGCTCACCGGGCCGCGCTCGAGCCCGGGCCGCAGGGCGCGCAGGTTGTCCGAGAGCTGCGCCATCTGCGAGGCGAGGTCGGGGTCGGACATCGCGTTGCTCAGCAGCTGTCCGAGCTGCTCGCGCTGCTCCGGCGACAGGGAGGCCATCATCCGGTCGGCGGCGGCCTGCCGCCGCGCGAGCGCGTCGATGAGCTCGTCGACCGACTGGGGGCTCTCCGGGAACAGGTCGCCGTGCCTGTCCATGAAGTCGCGGAACCGGTCCTCGGTGTCCTCACCGCGCGCGTGGGCGGCGAGCAGCGCGTTGAGGTCGGCCAGCATGTCCTTGACCGCCTGCATCGCGGCGGGGTCCGGGTCGTCGAGCGCCTGCTTGAGCCCGGCGAACTGGGCGTCGAGGACCTCGCGCCGCAGCATGTCCTGGATCGACTCGTAGGTCGCGCGCGCCTCCGGCGAGTGCCAGTCGTAGCCGTCGAGCGCGCGCACGGCACCGGCCGTGTCGTCGGGGAGGGTGGCCAGCTCCATCTCCGCCCAGCGCGCGTCGTCGCCCTCCTCCGCCGCGAGCGCGTCGCGCTCCTGGGCGAGCGCCTGGTCCAGGGCGGCCCGCACCTGGTCCAGGGTGCCGCCGAGGTCGCCGCGCCGGCGCACCGCGTTGCGCATCCGGCGCGCCCGAGCCGCGAGCTCGTCGAGGCCCCGGTTGCCATCGAAGCCCTGACGCAGCAGCTCGGAGAGCGCCTCGCGCAGGGACCCGCCCGCCAGCACGTCGCGGCCGACGGCGTCGAGGGCCGCGCGCAGGTCGTACGGCGGGGCGAGCGGGTCGGGTCCATCGGTCCACGGGCCGTAGCGGAACCGGTGCTGGGCGGCCACGGTCAGGCCCCGTAGACCGTCCGGTCGCCCACCGACTCCTTGTCGATGCGCCGGGTCAGGTGCAGCCCCTCGAGCACCAGCTCCACGGCCGCCGCGACCTCGCCGGGCGTGGCGTCGTCGCCGTGCCCGAGCGCGACCAGGACCTTCGAGAGCCCGGGCACGGTGCCCACCTGCCGGAGCAGCTCGTCGGCGGGCACCAGCTCACCGGTCTCCACCGTCGCGCCCTCCGCGAACAGGTCGGTGAACCCGGACAGGTCCAGCCCGACCAGCCGGTGCCGGAACGTCTCCGCGACCGCGACCCGCAGCAGGTGCTGCACGACCTCGGTCTCGCGGCCCTCCTCGCCCATCTCGAACTCCACCTTGCCGAGCAGGGTCGGCACCACCGTCGGCACGTCGCACACCCGGGCGACGGCGAGGCTCTCCCCGACCCGGGCCCCGCGTCGCAGCGCGGAGGCGGCCACGCCCTCCACGGCCGCGATCGCGAACCGTGCGCTGACCCCCGACCGCTGGTCCACGGCCGGTGACTCCCGCAGCCCGCGGGTCAGCCGGGCCACCACCTCGACGAGGTGCTCGGGCACGTCCGCGACGAGCCTGGCCTCCTGGGTGGCCAGCGCGACCTCCTCGGCCACCTCGTGCGGGTAGTGGGTGCGGATCTCGGCCCCGAACCGGTCCTTGAGCGGGGTGATGATCCGGCCGCGGTTGGTGTAGTCCTCGGGGTTGGCGCTGGCGACGAGCAGGACGTCGACGGGCAGCCGCAGCGAGTAGCCGCGGACCTGGATGTCGCGCTCCTCGAGAACGTTGAACAGCGCCACCTGGATCCTCTCGGCCAGGTCGGGCAGCTCGTTGATGCCGAACACGCCGCGGTTCGTCCGGGGCAGCAGCCCGAAGTGGACCGTCTCCGGGTCGCCCAGGGTCCGCCCCTCGGCGACCTTGACCGGGTCCACGTCGCCCACGAGGTCCCCGACGCTGGTGTCCGGGGTGGCCAGCTTCTCGACGTACCTCTCGCTGCGGTGGGTCCAGGCGACCGGCAGGTCCTCACCGGCGCTCTCCGCCAGCCGGCGGCAGCGGGTGCACACGGGGGCGAACGGGTCGTCGTTGATCTCGCAACCCTCGACGACGGGGGTCCACTCGTCGAGCAGCCCGGCGACGGTGCGCATCAGCCGGGTCTTGCCCTGGCCGCGCTCGCCGAGCAGCACGAGGTCGTGGCCGGCGAGCAGGGCGCTCTCGAGCTGCGGCAGGACGGTGTCGTCGAAGCCGACGATGCCGGGGAAGGCCGTCTCGCCGGAGCGCAGGCGGGAGAGCAGGTTCTCGCGGATCTCGGCCTTCACCGAGCGCGAGCGGTAGCCGGTGTCGCGCAGGGCACCCAGGGTCGCGGGTCGCGTCATGGCGTCACTGTATGCACGCTGGCGAAACGGACCTACCGGGCGCCGCGCGACCAGTCGTAGTGCACGCCGGTCAGGTCCTCGCTCACCTGCCACAGCCGGCCGGCGAGGCTCTCGTCGCGCGCCAGGTCGGACATCCTGGCCGGACCGACCGGCCCGCGCCACTCACCGAGGCGCTGCGGCCCGGTGTACGAGCCCGGGTCGGCCGACGTCGCGGCGTACAGGACGGGCTCGGCGCCGGCCCGCGCCGGCTGGAAGAGCAGCCTGGTCACCACCGGTGCGACCAGCCTGACGACCGGCATCGAGCCCATGCCCTGCTCGCTGGTCACCAGGTTCGTCGAGGAGACGCCGGGGTGGGCCGCGGCGACGGTCAGCGGGACCCCGGCGTCGGTCGCCCGGCGCTGCAGCTCGAAGGCGAACAGCAGGTTGGCGAGCTTGGAGTTGCCGTAGGCCGGCTGCGGCTTGTACCGCTCCGGCGGGTTGGCGTCGACGACGTCGGCCCGGCCGTGGTGGTGGGCGATCGACGACACGACGACGACCCGGGCGGCGGGCGCGGCCAGCAGCGCCGGCAGCAGCAGCCCGGTCAGCGCGAAGTGCCCGAGGTGGTTGGTCCCGAACTGCAGCTCGAGCCCGTCGCGGGTCTGCTGGTAGCGCGGCGGCGTCATCAGCCCCGCGTTGTCCACGAGCAGGTCCAGCGGGCCGTCCCACTCCTCCGCGAACGCCCGCACCGACTCCAGGGAGCCCAGGTCCAGCGCCCGCACCTGTACGACGGACCCGTCGGCCTCCCCGCGGATCCGCTCGGCCGCGGCGCGACCCCTCTCCGGTGTGCGCACGGCCAGCGTCACCTCGGCGCCGTGGCGCGCGAGCTCGAGGGCGGTGTGGTAGCCGATGCCGGAGTTCGCACCGGTGACGACCGCACGCCTGCCCTGCAGGGACGGCATGTCGGCGGGGGTCCAGTGGCGGGCCATGCCCGGCAGCCTACGCAGGGCTCGCAGAACGGGACGCCTCGGCGCACCCCCGCCCACGGAACGGGACGCCTCGGCGCTAACGGGGACGGCGAAGGACGACGATGGACCGGTCGGGGACGTTGAACTCGAGGCCGGGGACCAGGGGCGTCGCGTCGTCGAAGAACGACACGCTGCCGGCCTCGTCGTCGTGGGTGTCGAGGGCGACGACCCAGCCCTCGCCGTACACCTCGTCGGGGATCGTGAACGTGACCGTGGTGTCGTCGGCGTTGCAGGCGACCAGGAACGAGTCGTCCACGACGGGCTCGCCGCGGCGGCCCGGCTCCGGGATCCCGTCCCCGTTGAGGAACACCATGAGCGCCTTGTCCTCGGGCTGGCTCCAGTCGTCCTTGGCCTTGCCGTCCGGGGTGAACCAGGCGATGTCGGCGACGTCCTTGCCGGCCCGCGTCACCTCGCCGGCGAAGAACCGGCGCCGGCGGAACACGGGATGGTCGTTGCGCAGCGCCACCACCCGCTTGGTGAACGCGAGGAGCTTCTCCTGCCAGTCCTCGAGGTGCCAGTCCATCCACGACAGCTCGTTGTCCTGGCAGTAGACGTTGTTGTTCCCCCGCTGGCTGCGACCCTGCTCGTCACCGTGCAGCATCATCGGGACGCCCTGGGACAGCAGCAGGGTCACCAGGAAGTTGCGCTGCTGGCGCGCTCGCAGCGCCTGCACCTGGGGGTCGTCGGACGGGCCCTCGACACCGCAGTTCCACGACCGGTTGTGGCTCTCGCCGTCGTTGTTTCCCTCGCCGTTGGCCTCGTTGTGCTTCTCGTTGTAGGAGACCAGGTCGCGGATCGTGAACCCGTCGTGGGCGGTGACGAAGTTGACCGAGGCGATCGGCTTGCGGCCGGAGTGCTCGTAGAGGTCGGACGACCCGGACAGCCGGGAGGCGAAGTCGCCCAGGGTGCCCGGCTCGCCGCGCCAGTAGTCGCGGACGGTGTCGCGGTACTTCCCGTTCCACTCGGTCCACAGCGGCGGGAAGTTGCCCACCTGGTAGCCCCCGTCGCCGACGTCCCACGGCTCGGCGATCAGCTTGACCTGGCTGACGACCGGGTCCTGCTGCACGAGGTCGAAGAACGCCGACAGCCGGTCGACCTCGTGGAACTGGCGGGCCAGCGAGGAGGCGAGGTCGAAGCGGAACCCGTCGACGTGCATGTCGGTCACCCAGTAGCGCAGCGAGTCCATGATCAGCTGCAGCACGTGCGGGTGCCGCATCAGCAGCGTGTTCCCGG
>JAICKK010000026.1 GCA_025927955.1 Nocardioidaceae bacterium | reverse complement strand
GTGGGGGGCGCCGGTCTTCGGGGTGCGTCTCCCGGGGGGGGCGGCCGCGGCGCCGCCCCCCCCCGCCGCGCTGCACACCGCGACCGGGGACGCGTCGTACGCCTCGTGGTACCAGACCTGGTGGCGCTACGTCGCGGACCACCTCAGGGACGAGCAGGGCGGCTCCTGGTGGCACGAGCTGTCGCCCGCCAACCTGCCGAGCCACAAGACGTGGTCGGGCAAGCCGGACGTCTACCACGCCTTCCAGGCGACGCTCGTGCCCCGGCTGCCGCTGTCGCCGACCCTGGCCGCCGCGCTCCGCGAGGGGCTGCTGGGCTGAGGAAGAGGACCCCCGGTGGCGCCCATGAGAGGGTCGCCGAGGTTTTACTCTCAACTGGTCAAGTCGGGGTGGTGGCCTGTCGATACCTCCTGTGTCGAGGAACCAGGGGAGGATCGACATGAGCATTCTCGAGGCCACCGAGCACATCGTCCCGACGCGGACCGCGCCCGACGCCCGCCCGCCGTACCGGCGTGGCGACCGCATCTGCGCGACCAGCCCGGAGGGCACCCGCTTCCAGGTGCGCGTCGAGGCGGTCACCCCGACCGGCTCCGGCGAGTTCGCCATCATGGGTGCCGTCGTCGCTCCCCGCAAGTTCCGCAGCCACGTGCTGAGCACCGTGGTCGGCGCCGACGGCTTCGGCCCGGCGGTCCGGCCGACCTTCTGAGCTCCTGACCGCGGGGCGCGCCCGGTCCGTCCATCGGACTCGGTACGACGGCACGTGCCCGGCCCGCGCCGGCACCACGCCGGCACCGCATCGACACCGGCCGGCACCGCCTCGCGCTGCGCCCCCGCCGCCCCGCGTGACCTCCCGGCGGCGCTCCCTCGGCTGCGTCCCCCCGTGCCGCCCCACGGCCGACCCAATCGCTGAAACGGGCTGCCCGCCCCCTCATCGGGACGGCCCGGCATCACCACCCATGTCCGGCTAGGACTACTTTGTGGCGTTTCATGGGCCATGGCGATATGACATCGCTAGGCCATGCCGCTGCCCGCGCCGCCTGCCCTACGCTCACCTCACTAAGAGGGGGCCTCTTTGTGTGCGGGCGCAGCCAGCTTCGGGTGTGTCTTCTGGGGTGAGCACTGGACTGGCCGTGCGGTGTGCCCCGACCGCGCGGTGGGGAGAAATCCGATGAAGCTTTTCCACTCCCTCGCGCGCCGTGGGCGCCGAGGGTTCACTGCGGGGACGGCGCTGTCCGTGACGGCTGCGACCCTCGCCTTCGGCGCCACCGTCGCGACGGCACCGGCGGCCTCGGCCGCCGACAACATCGCGTTCCGCGCGTCGGCACAGGCTGCGTTCAACCAGACCACGGCTCGGGCGACGATCCCGTCGTCCGTGCTCACCGGTGACGCCCTGCTGCTGTTCGTCACCAACAACTCCGCGGCGACCATCACGTCTGCGCCTTCGGGCTGGACGCTCGAGGGGACGCGGAAGGCGGGCACCGACACCCAGACCACCTTGTACAGCAGGGTCGCCGTGGCCGGCGACCTCGGCGGGAAGGTGAACGCGGCCGTCACCTTCTCGGCGACCACCAAGGCGACCGTCACGCTGCTGGCCTACGACGGCGCGGACGGCACCGACCCGGTGGCGACGTTCGCATCGGCCGCCGAGACCGTCAACCGGGCGGCGCACTCGACGCCGGGGACCACCGTGGCGGCCGCCGGCTCGTACGTCGTCAACTACTGGGCGGACAAGGGCTCCTCGACGGCCACGAGCGCCGGCTGGACGCTGCCGGGCGGGCAGACGGAGCGCAGCACCATCGCCGGCATCGGCACCGGCCGGATCAGCGCCGAGGCGTCGGACGCCAACGCGCCGAGCGCTACCGGCGCGTCGTCGCCCGTCACCGCCACCTCCGTCATCTCCTCGGTCAAGGCCACCATGTGGAGTGTCGTGCTGCAGGCCGATCAGGCCGCCAGTCCCAACGTGAAGCCAGTGGCTGCGTTCACCGTGAGCTGCCCGCAACTGACCTGCACCGTGGACGGGTCAGGGTCGACCGACACCGCGCCGGGCACGGTCAAGTCGTACGCCTGGGACTTCGGCGACGGCGCCACCGGCACCGGCAAGACCACCACCCACACGTACGCGAGCTCAGGCACGAAGACCATCTCGCTGGTGGTGACCGACGACCAGGGTCTCGCCTCCGACAAGACCACCCACACCGCCGCCACCGGTGGAACGGGCGGCACCGGCAACGGGATGGGCGGTGACGTCCTTCCCGGGCACACCCACCTCGTCCCGGACAAGCCGCGGACCAACACCCCGCGGATCAGCAACGGCGAGATCTGGGACATCGAGGTCGTGCCGAGCCTGAACCGGGTGTTCATCGCCGGCAGCTTCACCTCCGCCGCGAACACCGTCTCGCCGACGACGACGATCAACCAGGCCAACCTGCTCAGCTACAACCTCACCACCGGTCTGATCGACACCTCGTTCCGTCCTACGTTCAACGGCGGCGTCAGCGCGGTTGAGGCGACCCCGGACGGCAGCAAGCTCTTCGTGGCGGGCAACTTCAACACCGTCAACGGGGTGGCGGAGCAGAAGGTCGCCAGCCTCAACCTGACCACCGGCGCGCCGCTGTCCACCTTCGACTTCTCGAAGAGCACCAACAACCAGGCGACCGCGCTGGCCACCACGAACTCCACGCTCTACGTGGGCGGCAAGTTCAGCCGGATCAACGGCGTCACCAAGACCGGCCTCGCCGCGGTGAACACCGCCTCGGGTGCGGTCGACACGAGCTTCAGCAACGACATCTCCGGCGGCATCGGCGTCAACGGCGCCCTGAGCGTCTCGCAGCTCAAGGTGACCCACGACGGCACCAAGCTGCTCGTGGTGCACACCGGCCGGCAGATCGCCGGCCAGGACCGCCTGGGCATGGGCATCATCAACATCAGCGGTGGCACGCTGGCGGGAACGCCCGACAAGCAGCTGTTCCCCTGGCGGAGCACGCTGTGGGACGACAACCTGGCCCGTGTCGGTGGCGTCACCCGCATCTACGCCGCCGACATCGCTCCGGACGACTCCTACTTCGTCGTGAGCAGCGGTTCGGGTGGTGACGCCCCGCCGATCAGCGACGTGGCGATCCGCTTCCCGCTCACCGACGCCTCCCTGACGGACTCCAACGTCCAGTACAAGTGGATCGACCGCAACTTCGACAGCACCTACTCCGTGGCCATCACCGAGAACGCCGTCTACATCGGCGGTCACTTCGGCTTCGTCGACTACACGCCCGGGACGGCCGACCAGCCGTACCCCGGTCTGACGAACGTGGGCTACGGCACCGGCCAGGGCCTGGCCGGCTACGGCCTGGGTGACGACGTGGTCCGTCGCGACCACATCGCGGCCCTCTCCCCCGACACCGGTCGGGCGCTCGAGTGGAACCCCACCGACGGCTCGAACTCGTTCGAGGGCAACAAGGCGATGGAGGCCACCCCTCGCGGCCTGTTCACCGGTGGCGACGGCATGTACGAAGGCGGTGTGAAGACCGGGCGCGTCGCGTTCTACGACTTCAACACCGTGACCTACCCGGCAGCGAAGCCGGACACCACGATCACGGCCCCCGTCGAGGGACGGGTCGTCCCCAGCGGCACGGCGTTCTCGGTCACCGGCTCGGCGACGGTCGCGAGCGGGACCGTCGGCCGGGTGCAGGTGTCGATCCAGAACCGCGACAACAGCCAGTACCTCACGTCGACCAACACGTGGACCCGCACGGCCACCACCGTCAACGCCACGCTTGACGCGGGAGCGGGGACCACGCGCACCTGGCACCTGGACAACCGGATCGCGACCGGGAACCTCAAGCTGCTGGTCTCCGCCCAGGCCTTCACCGCGGCGACCGGCGGCAGTGGCGACACGACGAAGGCGACGAAGAAGTTCGAGACCTTCGGCACCAGCGACCAGACGCCCACGACGAACATCACCGGGCCCTCGGGCATCCAGTCGTCGACGAGCTTCACCATGACCGGCACCGCCACCGACGACAAGGGCATCAACTCGCTGTCGTACTGGTTCCGTGACGCTAACGACAACTACCTGCAGGACGACGGCACGGTGAGCGCGATCTTCCACACGTTCCGGGGCACCCCGGACGTCATCGGCGCGACCAACGCGACCTGGTCCTACGACGTGACGCTTCCTCACGAGGGCGTGTGGCGTGGTAGCGCGACGGCGACAGACACGAGCGGTCAGGCCGACCTCAGGAGTGCGACGCGCGACTGGACCGTCGACTCCAACGCCATCGCTCCAGGCGTGACGATCGACCAGCCGGCCCCGATGACGCCGCCGTTCGCGGTGCCGGCGGTCAACGTCGCACCGGGCGGGAAGCTGACGTTCTCCGGCACGGCGTCGGACGACGAGAACCTGCAGAACGTCGAGATCTCGCTGCGCAACACCAGCACGAAGGAGAACCTCGGCAACGACTGCTCGTGGGGTGCCAACGTCAGCGCTGGATGGTGCCGAGTGGGGCCGGTCGACATCGCCAAGTCGAACTACAACTGGAGCTGGACGACGCCGTTCAACCTCTCCGCGGGCAGCTACACCTTCTCGGTGCGCGCGACCGACGAGTCGGGTCTGACGACGTCGTCGACCAACCAGGGCAAGCTGACGATCAACGCCCAGATCCCGGGTGACCTCGCGCCGGACACCACCATGAGCTTCACGGCTCCGACCGACGAGTCCCTGGGGATCACCCTCGGGGGCACGGCGTCCGACGACAAGGGCGTCGCCAGCGTCAAGGTCACGCTGCAGGACCGGGACACCGGCCGCTACCTGCAGTCCGACGGCAAGACCATGTCCGCCACGGTCGCCAGCCTCAACGCGACGCTCGGCACGCCCAATGGGACCAGCACCACGTGGTCGCTCCCGGTGACCCTGCCGACCGGCGGGAACTGGAGCTTCACCGCGATGGCGGTCGACTCGGCTGGTCAGCAGGACCCGTCGACGACCGGGGCCACGGCCAGCTACCCGGCCTACCCGAACGACGACCCGCCCTCGCTGAGCGACACGCTGGGCCAGCCGCAGAACAATGCAACGTTCGACCAGGGTGTGATCGTGGTGACTGGCCGCGCCGACGACTCGACGGTCGGCACCCCGAGCATCGCCTCGGTGCAAGTCGGCATCGTCAACTCCTTGGGGCAGTACATGAGCTCGACGGGCACGTTCACCAGCACGACGGCCAGCTTCCGGTCTGCGTTCCTCAACAGCCCGGGAAGCGCGGGGTCGAACTACTCCTACACGACCCCGGTCATCCCCGCCGGCACCTACACGGTCATCGTGCAGCCGGTCGACGTCCACAACCAGATCGGAGTCCAGCGGATCTCGACCGGAGTCGTGGTCACCCAGCCGGGCAACAACCCGCCGGCGGCGAGCTTCACCTACACCTGCACCCAGAACGTCTGCACGTTCGACGGCCGCGGGTCGACCGACGAGGACACCGCCTCGCTGACGTACTCCTGGAACTTCGGCACCCAGGGCACGGCGACCGGTCCGCTGCCGACCAAGACCTTCACCGCGCCGGGGACCTTCCCGGTGACCCTGACGGTGACGGACAAGTGGAAGGCGACGAACACCTCCGCGGCGCAGAATGTCACGATCGCCGAGCCCTCGGGCAACAGCGCCCCGGTGCCGACGTTCGTGCAGAGCTGCACCGGCCTCACCTGCTCGGTGAGCAGCGCGGGCACGACCGACCCGAACACCGGTGACGTCATCACCTACTCGTGGAACTGGGGCGACGGCACGGCGGCCGGCACCGGCGCCTCACCGACGGCCCACACGTACCTGACGGCGGGCAACTACACCATCACGCTCACGACCACGGACGGCTGGGGCAAGTCCGCCTCGACGACTCGTGCTGTGAGCCTGAGCGAGCCGGCGGGCAACACGGCACCGCACGTGGAGTTCACCAGCAGCTGCACCTCTTTCACGGTGTGCCAGATGAACAGCGCCGGGACGGTGGACAACGAGGGTGACGCGCTCAAGTACTCCTGGAGCTGGGGCGACGGTACCGCGCCGACCACCACGGCCACCCCGGCGCACACGTTCAACCTGCCGGGCACGTACTCCGTCGTCCTGACGGTGACGGACGTGTGGGGCAAGGCGACCACGGTCACCCAGAACGTGACGACGCTCGCGGAACCGGCCAGCAACAACGCGCCGACCGCGGTGATCGCCTCGGGCACCTGCACGACGTTCACCACCTGCGCGATGAGCGCCACGGGCAGCAGTGACCCCGACACCGCCGCCGGTGACGGGATCAGGAACTACCAGTGGAGCTGGGGTGACGACAGCGCCGACACCCTGGGCACGTCGGCCGGCCAGTCCCACGTCTACAACACGGCCGGCACCTACACGGTGACTCTCCGGGTGATCGACAAGTGGGGTCACACCAGCGCTCCGGTGACCCAGAGCGTCAGCACGCAGACGGAGACGGCCGGCAACCAGCCGCCGACCGTCACGTTCAACACGCCCGCCTGCAACGGCCTCACGTGCACAGTGAGCGCCGCCGGGACGGTGGACGCGGACGGCGGGATCCGGAGCTACACCTGGCAGTGGGGTGACCTCACCGCGGACACGGTGTCGACGTCGAACAGCTCGTCGCACACCTACGCGGCGGCCGGCACCAACAAGATCACCCTCGTGGTGACCGACAACTGGGGCAGGACGAGCACCGCCACCAAGTCCGTGACAGTGGGCTAGCAGCACCGGCACCGGAACCCCGGTCCGGGGGAGCTCAGCATCCGGCTGAGTCCCTCCCGGGCCGGGGTACCTCCATGTCCGGCCCTGTTCATCCCGTGTACGCACGGGCTGGTCACAACGGGCTATGTCGCCCCGAACGACCCTCAACTAGCGTTCACGCAGGTGCGCCGCCATGGGGGCCGGCCTGCACCGAGGACCTAGGGGGGTTCCGTGCGAACACGCAACAAGTCTGTCTCGCGGTCGGTCGCGCTGGCCGGCCTCTTCGGGGTGGGAGCCGCCCTGATGACGCCGCTGCCGGCGACCGCCGCGTCCACCGACGTGGTGATCAACGAGATCATGTACAACCCGGCGTCCGGCGTCGACGGCGAGGAGTTCCTCGAGCTCATGAACACGGGCAGCGCCCCCGTCGACATGTCGGGCTGGACCTTCACCAGCGGCATCACCGCGACGCTTCCGGCCGGCGCGACGATCCCGGCGGGCGGCTTCTACGTCCTGTCGCCGGACCCGGCGCGCTACCAGTCGACGTACCGGAAGACCGCGAACGCGGTCTACACCGGCAAGCTCGACAACGGCGGTGAGACCGTCACGCTCGCTGACAGCACCGGCACGACCGTGGACTCGCTGGTGTACGAGACCGCCGACCCCTGGGCCACCACGCCGGACGGGGACGGACCGTCGCTCGAGCTGGTCGACGCGACCGCCGACCGGACGGACCCGCGTGACTGGGCGGCGTCCACGGCCACGTCCGGCGAGACCCCGGGTGCGGCCAACTCGGTGCGTCGTAGCACCGGTCTCGGCCCGAGCATCACGAACGTGACGCCCTCGACGACCTCACCAGCCCCGAACACCCCGCTGACCGTGACCGCGACGGTGTCAGGGCAGACCAGCACGCCGACCCTCAAGTACCGGATCGACTTCGGCACCGAGCAGACGGTCACCATGCGGGTGGGCGCGGGGAACGACTTCACCGCATCCATCCCGGGTGCGGCGGCCGGCCACCTGATCCGCTACCGCGTGGTCGCGGCGAACGCGGCCGCCACCACCATGTTCCCGCGGGTCGACGACTCGGCGGTCTACAGGGGTGTCGTCGTGCCGACCACGATCAGCAAGCCGATCAAGACGCTGGAGTGGTTCATCTCCGACACGGACTACAACGCGATCACCGCCAACCCCACGGCCGACATCGAGCGGCAGGGAGCCCTCGCCTACAACGGCACGGTCGTCGACAACGTGACCATGAGCATCAAGGGCCATGCCTCACGCAAGGACCCCAAGCAGAGCTGGAAGTTCACGCTGCCGAAGAACTACAGCTTCGACTTCGGCCTGGCCGACCCGGTCGACGAGTTCGCGATGCAGGCCGACTGGAGCGACAAGTCGCACGGCCGGTCGACGCTGTCCTACGACGCCTACCAGCGGGCCGGTGTGGTGAACGAGGAGCTGTTCCCGATGCAGACCCTGCGCAACGGCGCGTTCCAGGGCTTCTACACCTACGAGGACAGCTACGACGGGACCTGGCGCAAGCGCGAGGGCTACGACGACAAGCAGTTCTACAAGGCGGAGACGTCGGCCTTCGACGGCAGGACCGCGGCGAACGTCCAGTTCACCAAGAAGGCGCCCGACACGACCGACTACGCACCGCTGCAGTCCCTGCTCAACGGTGTGGCTCTGACCGGCACCGCGCAGAAGAACTACATGCTCGCCAACACCGACATCCCCGAGCTGATCAACTACGCGGCGGTCACCGCGATCATCGACCACGAGGACTCGTCGTCGAAGAACTTCTACGTGGCGCAGGACCCGGACAACGGTCGCTGGTCGATCATCCCCTGGGACCTCGACCACACGATCGGCAACGGCTGCTGCGGCATCAACAGCAACTTCGTGACCCCGGCCGAGCCCGGCGACAAGCAGAACAAGCTGCTGTCGGACCTGCTCGCTGTGCCGGAGTGGAAGTCGATGTACTTCCGGCGGCTCCGGACGCTGGTCGACGACATCCTGGCTCCGGGACGGATGGAGGCGCTCTACGACGCGAAGATCGGCCCGGCACAGTCGGTCATCCAGCAGGACTACACCAAGTGGCCCTACACCGGCACGTCCTACGCGAACTACCGGAAGTACCTGTTCACCGCGATCCAGGCGCGTCGCACCGCGTTCGCCAGCGACTCCCGGGTCCCGGCCAAGCAGAGCGCGGACCCGAACATCGTCATCGACGAGATCCAGACGGGTTCGCTCAACGGTGACACGGAGTTCATCGAGGTCTACAACCCCTCGGCCACCGAGGCGGTGGACCTGTCCGGCTGGACTCTGGGCAACGCGATCGACACGCTGCCGATCCAGCCCGGAACGGTGGTCCTGCCGCACGGGTACATGACCTTCGTCGCCAACGACACCGTCTTCCGCCAGACCTACGGCAGCACGGTGTTCATGGGCGGCCAGTACTCCGGCGGCCTCAAGGACAGCAGCGAGCAGATCGACCTGACCCGTCCGGACGGATCGCTCGCGGACTCCGTGAAGTACGAGGCGGACAGCAGCTGGCCGGCCGTGACCGGCAAGACCAACTCGCTGGAGCTGCAGAACCTCAGCGCCGACAACAACGTCGGGTCCAACTGGGCACTGTCCCAGTCGGCGACGGGCACCCCCGGCGCGGCCAACGGCGGGACCTCGGTGGTGACCGCTCCTGGCGCGCCGACCATCGGCACCGCCACGGCCGGCAGCGGCTCGGCGACCGTCACGTGGACGGCGCCGTCCAGTGACGGAGGCTCCGCGATCACGGGGTACGACGTCCGCGTGGTGGACAACACCACCGGTAACCAGGTGGGCAACCTCCGCCCGGCCGGCGCGAACGCGACCAGCCTCACGGTGACCGGCCTGACCAGCGCGACGTCGTACAAGCTGCAGGTCGCCGCCACGAACAGTGTCGGCGACGGGGCCTACTCCGCGTTCTCCAACGTGGTGACGCCCTCCGGCGGGGGGACCGGAACGGTTCCGGGGGCTCCGGTCATCGGCGCACCCACCAGGGGTGCCATCGGTGGGGCGCTCACCGCGGTGGCGCACTGGACGCCGCCGGCCAGCGCGGGCAGCTCGCCGATCACCGGCTACCGGGTGACGGCGCTGCGGATGAGCTCCTCGTCGTCCACCGCCACCGTGCTCAGCACCAAGGTCGACACCAAGGTCGTCGGTGCGAGCGTGAGGCAGCGGGCGATGACGCTGACGTCGGGCAACTGGCGGTTCACGGTGGTGGCCATCAACGCCGCCGGGACCAGCGCGCCGTCGGCCCGCTCGGCGAACGTGGTCCCGAGGTAGCCCGACGGACCGACCGTCGACCAGCTCGACCCGCGAGGTCCCGACGAGCCACGGCTCGCCGGGACCTCGCGGCGTTCCGCCTAGCCGACATTGCTGACAGGATGTGCTCGTGCCGATCCCCGACGTGCCGCCGTGGGTGGGCGACCTCGACCACCTCAACGTCCTCGACGAGGCAGCCCTGGCGACCGACACCGCTGGTCGCATCATCTTCGCCAACGCCACCGCCCGGCGCCTGTACACGTTCCTCGGCGAGGACCTCTCGAGCGTGGGGCTCGCCCAGGGCCTGCTGCCGGAGGAGGGCCGTGACGGCTTCGCGGAGATCGTCGACCAGGCGCTGACCGGCGTTGCCTGGAGTGGCCGGCTCGAGGTCCGCCGGGTCGACGGCACCGTCCACCCGGCCGACGTCGCCTGTGCGCCGCTGCGCCGGGACGGGGGCGTCGTGGGCGTCGTGTGCGTGGTCGACGACTCGGTCAGCGACCGCGGACAGCGACGCGAGGCGCGCCGGCTCGGGGACCGGGTCACCCGGCTGGCCAGGATCGCCACCGAGCTCGGCACGGCCGACGACGTCGAAACGGTGACCAAGGTCGTCATCTCCCAGGCCGCCGACGCCGCGGGTGCGACCGTCGCGTCCCTGTCGCTCGTCGTGGGTGAGGACAGGCTGGCGCTGGCCGGCCTGCGCGGGGGCACCGAGGGTGCCGCGCGCCGCTGGGTCAGCTACCCGATGCACGACCCCACCCCCGCCGGCGACGTGGCGCGCAGCGGCCAGATGCTGGTGCTGACCGGACGGGCCGCCATCTCCGCGAGGTACCCCGACCTCGAGCGAGCCGCCGAGGGGGAGCGCTCCATGGTGGCGCTGCCGCTGAGGGTCGTGGGGCGGACCGTCGGCGTGGTGACCCTGTCGTTCCCCGGACGGCGCCGGCTCGACGCCACCGAGCTGGAGTTCTTCGGCATCCTCGCCGACTCCTGTGCCCAGGCGCTCGAGCGCATCCGGGCGCAGAAGGAGGCGGCCGACCAGGCGGCGCGGGTGCAGTTCCTGGCCGACGCGACGACCGAGCTGTCGAAGAGCCTCGACTACGAGGTGACGCTCGCGAACGTGGCGAAGCTGGCGGTTCCCGGCTTCGCGGACTGGTGCGCGATCGACGTCGTGGAGGACGACCGGCTGCACCGGTTGGCGGTCGAGCACGTGGACCCGGCGAAGGTCGCGCTCGCCGTCGAGGTCGAGGAGCGCTACCCCTCGGAGCGCGACGCCCCGGGCGGTCCCTGGGAGGTGATCCGCACCGGACGCAGCATCCTGGTCCCGGAGGTCACCGACGAGATGCTGGTCGCCGGCGCCAAGGACGAGGAGCACCTGCGGATCGCGCGAGAGCTGAGGCTGCGCAGCGTGCTCATCGTCCCGCTCGTCGCCCGGGGGCGGGTGCTGGGCGTGCTCAGCTGGGTGACCGCCGAGTCCGAGCGCCGCTACACCGAGTCCGACCTCGCGTTCGCCGAGGACCTCGGCCGTCGCGGCGCCATCGCGATCGACAACTCCCAGCTGCACAGCCAGACCATGGAGGCCGCGGAGCGGCTCCAGCACGCCGTGCTGCCCGAGCTGGCCGACGAGGTCCCGGGATGGGAGCTGGCCGGCTGCTACATCCCCGCCGGGCGCACGGACGTCGGCGGCGACTTCTACGACGCCATCCCGCTTCCCGACGGCGGGCTGGCGATCTTCGTCGGTGACGTGATGGGTCGCGGTGTGGAGGCCGCGGCGGCCATGGCGCAGATGCGGGCGGCCGTGCGCGCCTACATCGCGCTCGACGCCTCCCCGCAGGCCGTGATGTCGAACCTGGACCAGCTGTTCACCACCTACGGGATGAGCCAGATCGTGACGCTGGTCTACCTGGTGGTCGACCCGGCCCGCGACGAGCTGACGTTCCTCAACGCCGGGCACCCGCCGCCGGTGCTGCTGCGCAGCAACCACCTCGCCGAGCAGCTGCCCGCCACCCAGCAGGCGCCCCTCGGTCTCGCGTCCGGGCCGCGTCGCCCGGTCACCGTCGCCTTCGGTCCCGGGGAGACGCTCATGGCCTTCACCGACGGTCTCATCGAGCGCCGCGAGGAGGACATCGACGCGGGCCAGCGACGGCTGCTCGACGCCGTACCCCTCCTGGACGCTCAGCGCCCCCTCGGCGACGCCCTCCGCCGGCTCGTCGAGAGGGTGCGCGACCACACCCGGCAGGACGATGTCGCCGCGCTGGTCGCCCGGCGCGACCCCACCCGGCCGGCGACGCACGCGCGCTGAGCCTCCCCTGGAGAGCCGGCCGGGTCGGGCTCCTTGTGTTCGGGTGCACCGAGAGTGAGACTGGCGCAGAGGCCCGACGCGCCTCGAGTCGCGTCGGGCTCGGGCAGGATCGAGGCGACTGCGGTGACATCCGAAGACACACTCTCGTTGACCGTGGAGGCCACCCAACGGTCTCTGCAGGACAGGCTGGCCGAGTGCCTGGCACCCGCCGGGCTCCGTGCCCGCTCGCGCGACGCGTACGCGCACACCGACGCCTTCCTCGCCGCCACGAGCAGGCACGTGGCCGCCGTGGAGGCGGTCCTCGTGCCTTCGGTGCGCCGGCAGGTGCCCGAAGGCGAGCCCGCCGTCCGCGACTACCTCCGGGTCGCGCGGCGGCTCGAGGTGACCCTCTCGATGGTCAAGGCACGGCTGTACGGCGAGGCGCACGCGATCTACCTGGCCTGGCCGCAGCTGTGGGCCGACGTCGAGCGGCAGCTGACCGAGCACAACCGTCTCGAGCGCGAGCTGGTCGAGGCGCTGGTCGCGTCCGCCGACCGAACGGAGCTCGACGTGCTCGCCCGGCGCGTCTTCGACGCCGAGACCCACGGCCCCACCAGGCCGCATCCCCACCTGCCCCACACCGGCCGGCTCAGCCCCGCGGCGCGCCGCCTGTGGGCCGTGGCGGACCGGGTCTGGGACAGCGCGGAGGGGCGGGTGGTCCCGGCGCCGGTGCGTCCGCAGGCCCACCGGCACGACAGCCTGCTGGCCCAGTACCTCGTCGGCGACCCGCACTTCGACGACCACGCCAGCTTGCGCGAGCATCGCAGCCGCTCCACGAGGGACACGCCTGGCACCACGTAGTGCACACCGCGCACCGGCTGCGCGTCGCTCGCCGACGCGTGCTCCTGGTGGAGCCTCCCGGCTCCGGCGCCGACGCCGGGGCGCTGCCGGGCTGCGTCACGCTCGGCCGGGTGGCGGACGCGTGGGCGCCGTGGCTGGCCGCGCTCGGACCCGTGCCGGTGGTGGGCCAGTCGACGGGCTGCCTGCTCGCCGCCCGGTGGCGCCGCTACCCCGGGGTCCTCGTGGGCGCCGCGAACGGGCGCTCTGACCCATGCCGCCGCGGCCTGCCAGGTGCCGTTCCTGCCGGCCACCGTGCTGGTGCCGGTGCGCTGGGCAGGCAACCGACCGGACCGGCCCGACCGGGCGCTGCGGTGGGGCGCCCGCATCGCCCCCGGGCTGCTGGACGCCAACCCCGGTGTCGAGCTCCACCTCAGGCACGACGGCAACCAGGACGCCCTCATGGTCAGCCAGATGGCCCACCTCCGGTGCACGTGGGCGACGCTGCCCGCGTCGTACCGCACCTTCCTGGCCGAACGTCTGCAGCCGGGAGGAACCGTGGTCCTCGCTCGGCCGCCTCGACGCACCGCCGGACCGGGAACACCGTCCACAGCGGCACGGCTCCGGTGCGCAGGGTGTGCCAGGGCTGGCTGGAGATTTGGGTGGCGGCGCACGGGCCGTTCACGCGCGTCGACGTCGCCCTGTTCAACCATGGAGTGCGCTCCCGCGGCTTCGCCCCGGTCGACCGGTGGCAGGCGCTGGCGGCGGTCGGCGACCCGGCGCGCTGCTGGGACAGCGAGCGGCGAGGTTCCGGGCGGACTTCGCGGCGCTGGCACGGACGACGCCCGACTTCCGGCGCCTCGCCGACGGACCGCCCTGGGCGGCGCTGCCGGTCGGCACCCTGGCCGGCGTGTGAGCCGGAAGGGCCTCAGCCGGAGGAGGCGGCCAGGGCCGCGGTGAGCGCTGCGGGCGTCATGGGGCGCGCCAGGTGGTAGCCCTGGACGTGGGTCACGCCCAGGCGCAGCAGCGCGCTCAGCGACTCCTCGTCCTCGACGCCCTCGGCGATCACCCTCCGGTCCAGGTTCGTCCCGATGGCCAGGACGGCCGAGATCACCGCAGCCGCGCTCGGGTCCTCCCTGACCCGCTGCGCGAAGGTCTGGTCGATCTTGATCGTCGTCGCCGGGATCTCGGTGAGCCGGCTCAGGGAGGAGTAACCGGCACCGAAGTCGTCGATGGCCAGCTCGCAGCCGAGCTCGCGCAACGAGTCCATCGCGTCCGCCGCGGCCTCCGCCTCCGGGAGCAGTCCACCCTCGGTGATCTCGAGGGTCAGCCGGCGCGGGTCGAGCCCCGCCTCCGAGAGCGCCCCGCCGATGCGGCCGATGAGCATGGGGTCGGCCAGCTCGACCGTCGAGAGGTTGACGAACAGCCGGCGCGGCGCACGCGGGCCGAGCGCCTCGTCCCACAGCATCATCTGCCGGCAGGCCGTGCGCATCACCCACTCGCCCAGCCTCGGGAGCAGCCCGGCCCGCTCCGCGGTGTCGATGAACGCGTCGGCGCTCAGCAGCCCCCGCCGCGGATGCCGCCACCGCAGCAGCGCCTCGACCGCGTGGAGCCCCTCCGTGGCGGCGAGGTCCCGATCGCCGCCACCGACGTCGAGGACGGGCTGGTAGTGCACCGTCAGCTGGTCGCCGGGCAGGGCGGTCCGCAGGTCCTCGACGAGCTGCTCGAGCTCCGCGGACCGCGCCCGCTGCACGGCGTAGGCGCTCGGGTCGAACATCTCGTACCGCCCGCGCTGCCGCCGCTTCGCACGGTACATCGCGGAGTCGGCGTGCGCGATCAGCGTGGCGCCGGGCAGGTCGGGGTCGTCGGTGGCAGCCACGCCGATGCTGGCCGAGGGCTGCAGCGCGTCGCGGTGCCGCCGGTCCGAGCGGTGCAGGGCGTCGAGGACGCGCTGGGCGACTCCGGCGGCGTCCTCGGGCCGCTCGAGGCCGTCGAGGAGCACCGCGAACTCGTCGCCGCCGATCCGGGCCAGCAGGTCCGCCGGGCGCAGGGCGCCGCGGATCCGGGCGGCGCAGGTGGTGATCAGCCGGTCTCCCGCGGGATGGCCGTAGGTGTCGTTGACGTACTTGAGACCGTCGATGTCGAGGAAGAGGACCGCGACATGGCCCGGAGCCCTGCGGAGGCCGGCCAGGGACCGGGTGAGCTGCTCGAGGAACACCCACCGCACGGGCAGCCCGGTGAGCATGTCCCGCACGGCGCGTTCCGAGGCCTCGCGCTGCGCCCGCCGGGCGGTGTCCCGGTCGTCGGTCACGACCAGGTAGGACGTGGCGAGGTTCGCCAGCGTGGTGCCCGCGGCCAGCTCCGCGGCACTGAAGGGCACCGGCTGCGCCCGGTACAGGTCCAGGACTCCCCAGCGGCGTCCCCCGCGCCCGCAGGGGGATCGCCGCGAGGGCGTGGACGCCGACGTCGACCGCGCCGCTCTGGAACGCCGGCCAGGCCCCCTCCTCACGCAGGTCACCGAGGTTGACCAGCTCGCCGGTGGCATGGGCGTGGCCGCACGGACCGTCCTGGAGGTCCTCCTGCAGGTGCTCGAGCTCCTTCGCCTGGCCGTCGGTCGCGTAGGCGACGTGCAGCAGCCCCCCCGTCCGGCCCGGGAGCGGCCACTCCGGCGCCGGCGACCTCGAGCACACGGGTCGCTCCGAGCACCAGCTGGCGCAGGATGTCCTCGATCGTGACGTCACCGGTGACGGTCGCGGCGAACTCGTCGAGCACCGCCGCGAGGGCCCCGCTGTCCACCGGCCGTCCGGTGCCTCTCCCGGTGGAGGGCGGCCGCGGCGCCGACGTGTCCGACATCGGCACGGCTCCCCTCGGGAAAGGGCTCGGAGGACCACGGTCTGGGGCCGCGTAGGGTTACCCGCGGTCAGGGCTGGCAAACGTTCGCCGTTGTCGTCCCCGAGGACCCGGGAAGCCCGCGGAGGGTCACAGGCAGGAGAGGATGGCGTCGGTGCGTCGATGGCTGCTGGCGCCCGTCCTCGCGCTGGCGGTGACGGTGACGGGCTGCAGCCAGCATGCTGCCGCGCCCGCGGGATCCCACCGTCGCAGCCCGACCGCCGTCGCCTCGCAGGGCCCGTCCCAGGGCCCGTCCCGACCCCCGTCGCAGGGCCCGTCGGGGGCGCCGAGCCGGCCGGTCACCAAGCTGCTGGTGTTCGTGGTCGAGAACCACTCCCTGGCGCAGATGCGCGCCCAGATGCCCTACACGTCCGGGCTCGCGCGCCGGTTCGGGTACGCGGACGACTACGTCGGCGTGGGCTACCCGTCGCTGCCCAACTACCTGGCGATCGCCGGCGGCTCCACCGCGGGAGTCACCGACGACGGGTCACCCGCCGAGCACCCGCTGTCGGGCAGGTCGGTCTTCGGCGAGGCCATCGCCGCCGGACGGACCGCTGCGGTGTACGCCGACGGGATGCCCACCAGCTGTGCCCTCGACGACGGCGGCGACGACTACGCCGTCAAGCACAACCCGTGGCCGTACTACCGCTCCGAGCGGGACCTGTGCCGGGCCCACGACGTCCCGGCCTCCCGGTTGCCTGAGGCGGTCGCCCGCGGTGCGCTGCCGGACGCGGGGATGGTGGTGCCCAACATGTGCCACGACGCCCACGACTGCGACCTCTCGGTGGCGGACGGCTGGATCCGCAGCCGGATGAGGGAGATCCTGGCGGGGCCGGACTGGAGGTCGGGCCACCTTGCCGTGGTGGTCACCGCGGACACCGACGACCGCAACAGCGGGAACCGCGTGCTCACCGTCGTGGTGCACCCGAGCCAGCACGGCAACGTCGTCGGCCGCCGCCTGGACCACTACTCCCTGTCTCGGCTGTACTCCGACGTCCTGCACGTGCCCGGCCTGGGGCACGCCGCCTCCGCCGCCTCCATGTCGAAGGCGTTCGGCCTGCCGGTCGGGTGAGGTCCGCGCGGCCGCGCCGGCGAGCATAGGATCGCCGGGTGCCCGCCCACCCGCTCGCCTCGCACGGCCGTGCGGACGTCAGACGCGGCGGCCTGGTCGGCAAGGTGCTCCGCTACGCCGGCGGGTCGGTCGTCGCGACCGGGTGCAGCGAGCTGACCCTGGTGGTCCTGTACGGGTTCCTGCACGTCTCTCCCGTGTGGTCGACGTGCCTGGCATGGGTGGCCGGGGCCGTCCCGAACTACTGGCTCAACCGGAGCTGGACCTGGCGGCGCAGGGGAAGGCCCAGCCTGGTGCACGAGGTCGTCCCCTACGTCGCGATCGTGCTGGTCACCCTCCTCCTCGCGACGCTGGCCACCCGAGCCGTCGACGCCGCGCTGAAGGGCGACGGCACCTCGTCCACGCTGAGGGTGGCCCTGGTGGCCGGCAGCTTCCTCGCCGTCTACGCTGCGATGTTCGTGATCCGGTTCTTCGCCTTCGACCGCCTCTTCGCGGGTCTGGCGGACGCCGGCGACCGCCCTCCCGACCCAGACGGGGCCGGCCCCGACGCGGATTCCGATGCGGGCCCGGATGCGGGCGGGGCTGCCGAGCCACCGCGATGACCGAGAGGATCACGATGACCGACGACAGCGGTTCCGGCGCCTTCACCCAGGCGACCGGGCGGGACCTGGAGGACTCCTCCGGGGAGAACCAGCAGCGGTACCGGGCGTTCCAGCTCGAGGTGATCGCCCGGCACTGCGGTCCCACCGTGCTCGAGGTCGGAGCCGGCCTCGGCGAGTTCGCCGCGCAGTTCCGGGGCCTGCAGCGGCACGTCGTCACCGACGTCGACCCGAAGTGCGTGGCGTCCATGGCCGAGCGGTTCCGCGACCGCCCGGAGGTCGAGGCGGTGCAGCTGGACCTGACCCGCGGTCCCGTGGAGGTCGGCCCGAAGGTGTCCACGGTGATCGCCATCAACGTGCTCGAGCACATCGAGGACGACCGCGGGGCGCTGCGCACATTGGCGACCCTGGTCGAGCCCGGCGGTCGGATCGTGCTGTGGGTGCCCGGCTACCAGCAGCTCTACGGTGACTTCGACCGTCGGGTCGGACACGTCCGTCGCTACACGCCGGCCACCCTTCGCTCGGCGGTCGTCGGCGCCGGCCTGGTGGCGCAGGAGGCCCGTCCGGTCAACCTCCTGGGGGGAATCGCCTGGTGGCTGACGGTACGTCGTGGCGGCGTCGGCCAGCCGCGAGCCGGGCTGGTCCGCGCCTACGACCGCGTCGTGGTGCCCTGCACGAGGTTCCTGGAGAGCCGCATCACCCCGCCGTTCGGTCAGTCCGTCGTCGGCGTCGCCGTGGTCCCGGGCTGAGGCTCGTCCCGCGCAGCCGCGTCCAGCCGAGCGCGGCGCCGACGGGCAGCAGGACGAGCTCGGGGACCTGGTAGCGCCAGGTGAACTCCGCCGTGAGGTCGGGGACCAGGACGAGGCCCATCGCGAGCGCCGTGGAGAGGAAGACCAGAGACCGCGTGCCCTCACCCCCGCGGGGGCGCCACGTCACCAGGCCGGCGAGGGCGGTCAGCACCATCGCCAGGACCAGGGGCCCCCAGACGTAGACGACGTAGCCGTAGCCGCGCAGCACGTCGGCCAGGGGATGGAGGCTGGTCGGCTGCTCGCCTCCGTGGGAGGCGTAGGCCGGACCGGTCCAGTTGGTCGGCTGGTAGTCGACGTAGTGGGCGAAGGACCACTTGTAGGCGGTGTCGTACCCGAAGAAGTTGGCCCGCACCGGCGAGAAGGTCATGGCGAGGTCACGGGCCGCGACCCGCAGGTAGTCCCAGGGCTGGGCGCGGATCGCCCTCAGCGCGAAGTCGCGCATCGCGGCGTCGAGGGTGACGCCCGGCGGCGGGTTCAGGGACTTCACGGTGGTGGGGTCGTGCCAGCCGTAGTAGGTCGGGTCCTGCCGCTGGCCGAGCGGGTCTGAGGGGCACAAGGTGCGTTCGTACGACGGGAGGCTCAGCCGGCTGCAGTCGACGAACGAGGTCGTGCGCATGTACAGCGCCCGGCCGGACTGCGAGAGCGCCCACACGCCGTGCTCCTGGTGGTACCACGAGGCGTAGGCCGCGACGGGCACCAGGAAGGTGATGCACAGCACGACCGCGGTCACCACGCGGGCGCGCAGGGTGGCGGCCGCGAGCAGGCAGAAGACCGCGGCCGCCACGACCACCGGCTCGCCGACGACACGGACCAGCGCGGCGGCGCCGAAGAGGCCGCCGGCCACCGCGGCGGACCAGACCCGGGGATGCCGCGACCACCCGAGGACGGCGACCCCCAGCAGGACCATGAGGTCGAACAGCACGTCGCTGAGCACCGAGTGCTCGAGGACCAGCTCCATCGTGTCGAAGAGCACCGGCAGGGTCGCCGCGGTCGCCACCCCGGCGGAGACCCCGCGTCGCCGGAGGAGCGCGTAGATCACGACGGCCGTCACCAGCCCCAGGACGTGCTGGGTGACGGCCACCGCCCAGACGTCGCGGGTCGCCCACGAGACGACCCGCAGCAGCACGCCGTACCCGACGGGGCGGTCGGGGGAGGGGCGCATGGCGTTCACGAGCCGCAGGTACATCGGGCCGTCGCTGTAGATGAACGCCGGGGGGAACGCCACCTGCACCAGGACCCGCAGCGCGGCACCCAGCGCGAGGGCGATGACGAACGGCCGATGGCTACTCAGCGTCGGGGCCAACGGGGCCTCGCAGAGCGGGGGCGTGCTCGGCGACGGGAGAGGGACACCCTTCACGCCACCAGGTTCCGAGGACCACCCTGGCGTAGCGGGCACCGTAGACCAGGTTGCGCCCCTTCTTCGTCGAGCCGGCCGTGCGCACGTGCATGGTGCCGGGCACCTCGAGGACCCGGAAGCCGTGCGAGAGCGTGCCGATGAGCAGCTCCGAGGACTGGTACTGCGGCTGGTTCAGGGTCACCACGCCGGTGACGCCCGCCCGCATGGCGCGCAGGCCGAAGGAGGTGTCGGTGAGGTACTGGCCGACCAGCGCGGTGGCGAGCCAGGCGAAGACGTGCACCCCGAGACGGCGGACCCGGTCGTGGGTGTGCTGGCGGCCCAGTCGCCGCGACCCGCTGACGAAGTCGGCCCGGCCCTCGACGACGGGCGCCAGGACGACCGGGAGGTCGCCGGTGTCGTACTGGCCGTCGGCGTCGGTCGTGACGAGGTACCGCGCCCCGTGGGTGCGGGCGACGGCGTAGCCGAGGCGCAGCGCCGCGCCCTGGCCGCGGTTGACCCGGCACGACACGAGTCGGGCGCGCGCGTCGCCCTCGACGGCCGCGGCGGTGTCGTCGGTGCTGCCGTCGTCGACGACGAGGACGTCGGCAGGCAGCCCGCAGACGGTCTCCGGCAGGGCGGCCAGGACGTCGCCGAGTCCGCTGCCCTCGTTGAACGCCGCGACCACCACGACCACCGGCGCGAGCCGCGGCTCGCCGTACCGCCGGTCGAACTCGTCGCGGGCCTCGCGGTCCACGGCGTCGACCTGGGGACGAGCCGCGTCGGAGCCGCGCCGTCCGCGCAGCAGGGCGGTCAGTCCCAGGGCCCCCGCGGCCGGCCACCATGCGAGCACCGCCGCGCCGGCGACCCAGGAGGCGGTGCCCCCGGCGGCCGTCGCGGCGAGGGCGACGAGCGGGGGGAGCGCCGTCAGGGCACAGACACCGCGCAGGGACGACGCCCGGGCACGCCCGACCCCCAGGAGGGCCGCCGCACCCACGAGCAGCGCGACCACCAGGCCCACCCCGACCGGCGTCGGCGGCCCGAACAGGTCGCGCGCAGAGCTCCCGGCGACGTCGGACCCGGTCACGGCCGGGACCGTGCACACCAGCACGAGCAGCAGACCGCCCAGCAGGACGACGCCCGGACGCCGGCGGCGCCAGCACGCGGCCAGGAGCACGGCGGCCATCACCAGCACGACGAACGCGGCCGGGTCGCCGTGGTCCTCGCCGCTGACCAGCCGCGGGTCGAGGAGGACGGGAGCCGCCGCCAGCGCGGCGAGCCAGCGCCACACCCCCCAGCGCAGGAGGAGCGCGTAGACCGCAACGCCGGTGAGCAGGACAGCGACGTGCCCACCGGCCGCGACCGGTGCCGGGTGGGTCGGCGCCGGACCGCCGGCGACCAGCCGGAACCCCACGGCGGCGAGGAGGACGGCGGCGAACAGCACGTCCCCCACCCTCGTCCCCAGCCGTGCGCGCCACCCGGAGGAGGGGGTCGTCGCTGCGGGGTCGGGGGGTCCGACCTCGGGGTGTCCCGACGCCGGCGGTGAGGACGGCTCGATCCCGGTCATCGGCCCGCTCAGGCCTGCACGACCGGGGAGAAGTCCGCCCACGCGGTGCCCATCCCCTCCTCCAGCGACACCGAGGGATCGAACCCGCGCGAGCGTGCCCGGGTGATGTCGACCAGGACGGCCGGCATCTCGCCGGGCTTGGCCGCGACGTGCTCGGCCGGGATCGGCCGGCCGGTGGTCTCGCGTGCCGCCGCGGCCAGGTCGTTGACCGTGTGGGACCGGCCGCTGCCCACGATGACCGGACCGCTCGGCCAGCCGTCGACGGCCAGGCCGAACGCGCGGGCGACGTCGCTCACGTGGACCAGGTCGCGCCGCTGCTGGCCGTCCCCGTAG
This sequence comes from Nocardioidaceae bacterium, assembly GCA_025927955.1. GTDB lineage: Bacteria > Actinomycetota > Actinomycetes > Propionibacteriales > Nocardioidaceae > Nocardioides_B. The sequence goes on along the minus strand of JAICKK010000026.1, from coordinate 6,067 downwards.
ATCGCGACCCCCTCGTCGAGGGCCGCGGCGCGCAGCAGCCTGGGGACGAAGCTGTCCTTGTCGAGCATCCCGGGACCGTACACGTTCGTCAGTCGGAGGACGGGTGTCCGCATCCCGTAGGAGCCGGAGTAGCCCGACAGCAGCATCTCGGCGGCCGCCTTGGTGGCGCCGTACGGCGTCATCGGCGACAGCGGCAGCAGCTCGGTGATGGTGCCCTCGCACGGGCCGACGACCGCGTTGGTCGAGGCCAGGACGAACGTCTCGACGTGCCGCTCGCGGGCCAGCTCCAGCAGCGCCGCGGTCATCTCGACGTTCGCTCGGTGCACCAGGGCGGGACGCTCGACCGAGCCCAGCACGGACGTCTCCGCGGCGAGGTGCACGATCGCGTCCGTGCCGGGTGCCACCGCGCGGTCGCGGACCTCCGCGCGACACAGGTCGCCGGTGACCGCCTGCACGCCGTCGTCGTCGGGGTACGGCGCTCGGTCGGCCACCGTCACGACGTGTCCTCGTGCGAGCAGGGCCGCCACGACGTGGCGCCCGATGAACCCGGAGCCGCCGGTGACCAGGATGCGGAGGGGGGCTCCGTCGTCGGCGCCCGCGTTCACGAAGACCGGCTGCTGATCGCCTCACGCCACCGGACGGTCGGCCGCAGGGCGTCCAGGTCGACGCGGTCGCGGTGCTGCTCGATGATGCCGAACATCGACGTCAGCAGCGTGTCCGAGAGCAGGTGCGGCTCCAGGCCGAGCGACTCCAGGGCGGTGTGCGTGAACGCGTAGTAGTGGTTCTCCTGCTCGACCCTCGGGTTGTCGACGTACTCGACGTCCACCTGGCCGGGGTAGGAGTTCGCCACGATCTTGGCCATCTCCGCCAGCGAGAAGCTCTCGGTCGCCTGGTTGAAGACTCGGAACTCGCCCTGCTCGGCGGGGTTCTCGCAGGCCAGCCGGATGCACTCCACGGTGTCGCGGATGTCGATCACCGCTCGGGTCTGGGTGCCGGCGCCGTAGACCGACAGCGGCCGGCCGAGCACGGCCTGGATGGCGAACCGGTTCAGGACCGTGCCGAACACGGCGTCGTAGTCGAACCGCGTGGCCAGGCGGGCGTCGAGGGCGGTCTCCTCGGTCTGCTGGCCGTAGACGATGCCCTGGTTGAGGTCGGTGACCCGCAGACCCCAGATCCGGCAGCCGAACTCGAGGTTGTGGCTGTCGTGGACCTTCGAGAGGTGGTAGAAGCTCCCGGGACGCTTGGGGTAGAGGACGCGGTCGGAGCGGCCGTTGTGCTCGACCTCGAGCCAGCCCTCCTCGATGTCGATGTTGGGCGTGCCGTACTCGCCCATCGTGCCGAGCTTGACCAGGTGGATGTCGCGGTCGAGCTCGCCCATGGCGAACATCACGTTGAGCGTGCCGACGATGTTGTTGGTCTGCGTGTAGACCGCGTGCTTGCGGTCGATCATCGAGTACGGAGCGGCCCGCTGCTCGGCGAAGTGCACGATGGACTCGGGACCGAACCGCCGGATCGTCTCGTAGGCGAAGTCCGCGTCGGTCAGGTCGCCGTGGAACGACTCGATCCGCCTGCCCGTCGTCTCCTCCCAGACCCGGATCCGGGTCCGCAGCGACTCGATCGGCACGAGGCTGCCCGAGCCGAGCTCGTGGTCGTACTGGCGCCGCACGGCGTTGTCCAGAACCGCGACGTCGTGTCCCCGGGCGGACAGGTACATGGCGGTGGGCCAGCCGAGGTAGCCGTCCCCTCCGAGGACAAGGATGCGCATGAAGGTCCCTTCCTAGCGTGTCGGTGACGACGTGGAGTACCCAACTGGTGCCCGTTCGTCACCTGACGGAGCGGTTCGAGGGAGCATATAGCCGCAGCGGACCGGCACGGCCGACCGACGTGCGGGAGGACAGGTTGCGGTCAGGTGCGCAGGCACCGGTAGCTGTCCGTCTTCAGGGCCGGTGTGTATCCGGCCAGCCGCACCGCGTGGGCGCGGCGGAAGTCCTCCACGGGGAGGCAGACGATGTGGACGTCGAGCACCTCCAGGGCATGCGTGACGACGGCCCGCCGCCACGGGCCCACGTTGTTGGCGAAGTGGACGAGCGCGATCCGCTCCGGGAAGTGGAACGCCGGGTCGTCGCGGAGGTAGTCCATGAAGTAGTCGCGAGGCGCCACCGTCTTGACGTCGGTGGTGGTCACCGCGACGGTGATCGCCAGCGAGTCGGGGGCCAGGACCACGTCCCCCGGGCGGCTGGACGCGAGGATCCAGTTCGTGACCGACCGGCTGGCGTTGCTGCGCTGCCAGTGGAACGGCACCTCCAGCCTGGCGTTGGTGTCCGGGGCCCAGATCGGCGCGCCGAAGACGACGACCAGGGTGGTGGCGACGGCCGTGGCCACCGGCGCCGTCCATCGCCGGTGGGGAAGGCGCTCACCGGCCCGCGCCACGGCCACTCCGACCAGCGCGGCGATCGAGCAGCCCCAGGAGACCCGCCACAGGGTCGGCCCCAGGCCGGTCGCGCCGTAGGTCAGGTGGGTGAGCCCGGGAATCAGGACGAGCCCGGTGAAGCCGGCCAGCAGGCCCGTGGTGACCCGGGCCGCCGGGTGCGGCACGAGCAGGGCGCCGACCAGGACGGCGAACACGGCCACCAGCGCGAGCAGGCCGGTCAGGAAGATCTCGTGGCCGATCCACTCGGCGTCGAAGCGGTAGAGCTTGCGGATGCCGAAGTCGTCGGCCGAGCGCCCGCCGAGCGCCAGCGTGGTCGCCCCCGCGGCCAGGGGGTAGGCGGCCATCGCCACGAGGCCGGTGAGCGTCCAGCCGCGCGATCGCCGGAGCAGGGGGGCCGCTCCGGCCGCGGCGACCAGCGGGGTGAGGAAGATCGCCGTGGTCGACAGCGCCACCGCCGCGGTCCCGCCGAGGAACAGCCGGAGGGCGCCCGCCCGGGTCGGCCGTTCGACGTACCGCAGCGCGTAGACCAGCAGCAGGGGCACCATCAGGCAGAGCAGGATCACCTTGCCCTGCCAGATCCGGGTCAGGAACAGGTTTCCCGGGGGGCCGTAGGACGAGGTCCCGTCGAGGAGCAGGAACAGGAGCGCGGCGCACAGGGCCACCGCGACGTACCGGACCCGCCAGGCACGCAGCAGCCGCCACAGCGCCAGCACGGACAGGCAGGTGGCCACGGGAGGGACGGCGACGTAGTCGACGCTGGCGGCCAGCGTGCCGGTCAGGTGCGCGAGGGTGCCCACCAGCCCGTCGAAGGACGCGATCGGGGGCCAGTTCGACATCGGGAACCCGAGGTCGGAGAAGATCGTGTCGCGCAGCGGGAAGGTGCCGTGCTCGGCGACCCACTGGGAGAGGTTGACGTAGTAGAGGTCGTCGGGGTTGGGCCGCAGCGTGAACATCGACAGCGTCGTCAGCGCCAGCGCCCAGGCGAGCGCGACGACGGCACCTGCAGCGTCACCGCCGCGGGCGGCGCTGCGCGCTCCCGGCCGTTCGGTGAGCCGCACGGCGGCCCAGCAGGTGCCGGCGGCCGCGGCGACCAGCCAGCACACCCAGACCAGCGGCCAGGGCAGGCTCGCCGCCATCGCCACAGCGGCGACGCCCGCGGCCAGGACCGTGAGCAGGACCAGGGGGCTCGGTCGCCTGCGTCGCGCCGCTCCCGCGGGCTGGGCGACCGGCGCCGGAGCCGGCTCGCGGGCCCGGCGGGCGTGGATGGTCCACAGCACGGCCGACCCCACGAGCGCGAGCGCCTCGAGCCCGGTGGCCCAGGCGACGCCCAGGCGCAGCACCAGGCAGATGTGGTAGACCACGGTCCACGTCGCGAGAGCCACCACGACGGCGTCCAGCAGCCCGTCGCACGTGCGCTCCACGGCGCCTGGCCACGAGCGGGAGAGGAGTGGCGGGTGCCGTCGGTCCTCTCGGGTCATGACGTCGAACCCGACCACGGCGCCAAATGTAGCCGCACCGGCCCACACCCCCATCGTCGGTGTCCGGCTTGTCAGGTTATCGGCAGGATTGTCATTGCACACTCTCCGGTATGACGACGACCCCGCTGCTCTCGAGCCGCCGCCCCCTCATCCCCCCGCAGATGCTCAACAAGGTCCCCGAGGTCACGGTGTACTTCTGGATCGTCAAGATCCTGTGCACGACCGTCGGGGAGAGCTTCGCCGACTACATCAACGAGACGCTCGGCTTCGGGCTGACCAACACGACCCTGGTCTTCTCCGTCGCGCTCGCCGTGGCCCTGGCCGTGCAGTTCCGGCTGCGCCGCTACGTCCCCGCGGTCTACTGGCTGGCGGTGGTGCTGATCAGCGTGGTGGGCACCCTGCTCACCGACAACCTCACCGACGGGCACGGTGTGCCGCTGTGGATCAGCACCACGGTCTTCTCCGTCCTGCTCGCCGTGGTGTTCGGCGCCTGGTACGCCCGCGAGCGGACCCTGTCGATCCACTCGATCGTCACCAGCGCCCGGGAGCGCTTCTACTGGCTGACCGTGCTGGTGACGTTCGCGCTCGGCACCGCGGTCGGCGACTGGACGCTGGAGCTGACAGGCTGGTCCCCGGGCACGTCCGTGCTGCTGCCGCTCGGTCTGATCGTCGCCGTCCTCGTCGCCTGGCGCCTCGGCGCCGGCCCCGTGCTCTGCTTCTGGGTGGCCTACATCCTCACCCGGCCCCTGGGTGCCAACATCGGTGACTACCTCGCCTCACCGCATGCGGACGGCGGCCTCGGTCTGGGGACGTTCGGCACCAGCGTGCTGTTCCTCGGCACGATCCTGGCGGTGGTGGCCTTCTTGACGAAGACCCAGAAGGACCGTCCCTAGTCCGCCCGCCGCATCCGTTCGCCCCCCGCGTTCGCCTGCGGCTGGCTCCTGGCGGTAGGGGTGCGGGCGACCGTGGTCGCCAGCACCCCTACCGCCGACCTCATCGCGTCCCGGCTCGCCCGGCACCCGTCCTCATCATCTGGGGGCGTCGCCGGCCTGCTGCCGGCACGTGCCGGGAGGTCGCTGCGCCTGCAGGAGTCGGGAGATGCGCCGGACAACCGGGGACCGCCGAAGGGCCCTCCCAGCAGAAGGCGGAGCAGGGCGTCCGCAAGAAGGGCGTGCGCACCGCGACGTCGGCATCGATCCTCGGCCTCGCGGCGCTCGTCACGCTGGTGCTCGGTGTGACCCTGGAGCGCGGTGGTGATCACGCCATCGCCGGGCACATCGGTCTCTCCGGGGTCCTCTAGGGCGCGACAGTCTCGCGGCGGCGACGTCACTGCCCGAGCTGTCCACCGGTCTCACGTCAGTGCGTAACGGCGACCACCAGCTCGCGATCAGCGACATCTTCGGCGGCAACGCCTTCCTGCCCGTCCTGTTCCTGCTGGCCACCCTGCTCTCCGGCAAGGCCGTGCTTCCCCACCCCCGACGTCTACCTCACCGCGGTCGCCTGTCTGCTCACCCTCGTCCACGCCGCGGGCCTGCCGTTTCCGCCCAGAGCGCCGCTTCGCCGGGATGGGCGTTGACTCACTCGTCGTTCTCGGTCTCTACGTGATCGGCGTCGCGGGGTTGTTCGAGATCGCGGCGAGCGGCTGAGACCGAGCGCTCCTAGCACCCTTCGGAAGGAGCTCGTCGTGGACGCCAAGGCGGACGTCATCGGTACCGGCAGCATCGGCTCGATGGCGACGCGGAGTCCGACGGGATGCTGGAACGTGCTCGCCGCGTGGGGTCCCGGACCTGGAACCGCAGCATCGCGGGGCGCGAGCTGCGCTATCAGCGACGGTTCCGCTGCAGCGACGAGTACACGCCCGGCTCCTACGGGGGCAGCCGCCCGCGACAGGCTGGCACGAGCCAGAGCGAGTCCCGATCAGTCCCCGAGCGCCATCCACAGATATCGAACGTGTGCTCGTTTGTGGGGGTGGTGGGTGGGAGGATCTTCTGCATGAGCACCACCGTCGACACCGCTATCGGGCATCCGGTCGTGGACTTCACGACGCGTCTGCATGCCCGGCTGGACGGGCTGGTCGAGGCGCCGGTGTGGTCGATGTCTGCCGGTGAGGTGCGGTCGGTGCTGGTGGACCTGGCCCGGGGGCAGGCGCGGCTCGAGG
>JAICKK010000048.1 GCA_025927955.1 Nocardioidaceae bacterium | reverse complement strand
CCTCAACCAGCGTCGGGGCTGGGTCCGCGGGTGCGTTGGTTGAGGTGGCGAGGCGCTAGCCGAGGCCTCGACACCATGGTCACGTGTCGCGGGGAGGCTGTCCGTGGTCGGGTCTGTGCGAGGGTGCGGTGGTTTCGAGGCCCTCGCCCTGGGGGCTCGGGCACCTCAACCAGCGGCGGCGCGGGCTCGGGCACCTGACCGGAAGTAGGTGCAGATGGGGCTCATGGTGTGCCTGTGGCAACTTTCCGCCCGGTAGGGCGAACGCGCCAGCCTTCCTACGACTCAACCAGCGGCGGCGGGGGCTGCGGCATCTCGATCAGCGTGACCGTCCCTGCGGGTCTAGAGCCCACCTAACGGCGCGACGGCGATGCCCGAGTGCTCGCACACCCACGTCGGGTCGGGCCCGCCCAGCTCGGGCTGGATGTAGAGCGCGTGCGGGTCGAGGTGGTCGCACGCGTGGCACAGCGGCCACCGGCCGACCTGCTCGAGCAGCGCGTCCTGGACGTCCTGGGCGATGAGCCCGGCGACGTACCGCTTGCCCTCCTCCCACTGGGAGGCCCACCACCGCCGCGTGGTTAGCGAGGCCTCCAGCGCCGAGACCGAGACAGCGTCGGCGAGCGAGGTCGCCTCGAGGTCGTGCAACACGAGGGCCCGGGCGGTCATCAGTGCGTCTGTCGAGCGGTCGTCGGATGTCACGATGTCCATTGTGAGCACGGACCAAAGGGCGGGACACGCGGCGCTGCCTCGCGAGCCGCTGCTGGAGGTGCTGGTGCTGCACCCCCGCGACGTCGAGGGCGCGCATGAGGGGGGCGCGGACCGGGTCCTGGTCGCCTCGGACATCGCCTCCGGTGGCCTCTCCCCGGAGCCGACCCTGGTCTCGGGGGTGTGCCGGGAGACCGACCTCCCGGTGCGGGCGATGCTGCGGCTCAACGACTCGTACACCACCACGGGCGGCGAGCTGGCGCGGCTGGTGGGGCTGGGCGAGGAGTTCCTCGCCGTCGGCGCGCAAGGGCTGTCCTTCGGCTTCCTCGACGCCGACCTCAACGTCGACGTGGAGGTGTGCGAGCACCTCGCCGACGCGCTGGCGGGCGTGCCCTGGACGTTCCACCGCGCGATCGACGCGTCCTTGGAGACCGACCTCGCCTGGCGGCAGGTCTGCCGTCTGCCGGGCGTGGACGCGGTGCTCTCCGCCGGCTCCGTGCGCGGCCTGGAGACCGGTCATGACGAGCTCACGGACCGTGCGGCGGCCGACGCCGACGTGGCGCGCCTGCTGATGGCCGGTGGCGGCCTGCGCGGCGAGCACGTCCCGTGGCTGGTGCGCGCGGGGGTGGGCCAGTTCCACGTGGACTCGGCCGTGCGTCCCGGCGGCTCCTGGAAGGCGCACGTCGACGCCGGTCACGTCCGGGCCTGGCGGATGCTGCTCGACGACGCCGCGGACCGGGCCGCCGGTCGGCCGACCGGGTGATGCTGCTGATCGACCCGCCGAACTCCGCGGGGCACGGCCGCCTCTGGTCCCACCTGGCCAGCGACACGTCGTACGACGAGCTGCACGCGTTCGCCGCAACGCTGGGGATCCCGCGTCGCGGCTTCGACCGGGACCACTACGACATACCGGCAGAGCGCTACGAGGAGGTCGTCGCCTCGGGCGCCGTTCCCGTCGCGAGCCGGGAGCTGATCGTCGTGCTCACGCGGGCGGGGCTGCGGCGGCGCAAGTCGCAGACGCTCGCCCCCCGACGCCCCGGGCGACCGCTGCTGAGGGCGCCCCGGCTGCGCGTCGGCGACCGCGTCGCGGTCGTGGCACCGGCGGGCCCGGTGCTCCCCGAACGGCTGGAGGCGGGGCTGTCGGTGCTGCGGTCGTGGGGCCTCGACGTCGTGCTCGGCGAGCACGTGGTCGGCGGCGACCGGCGCTGGGAGTACCTCGCCGCCGAGGACGCCGCCCGCGCCGGTGACCTGATGCGGGCCTGGTGCGACCCGGACGTGTCGGCGCTCGTGTGCGCCCGCGGCGGGTACGGCGTGCACCGGATGGTCGACCTGCTGGACTGGCCGGCGCTCGCGAAGGCCGGGCCGAAGGTGCTGGTCGGGTTCTCCGACGTCACCGCGCTGCACCAGGCGTTCGCGGCGCACCTGGGGATGTCCACCGTGCACGGGCCGGTCGTCACCAGCCTGGGCGCCGGCGACGACGAGTCGCGCGAGCGGCTGCGGTCGCTGCTGCTGGACCCGGTGCCGGGACTCTCCCTCACCCCCACCGCGGCGCGGACGGTGGTGGGCGGGCAGGCCGACGGGGTCCTGGTGGGCGGCAACCTCGCGCTGGTCGCCGCGGAGGCCGGGACCCCGAACCGGATGCCGGCCGCCGGCTCGATCGCGGTGCTCGAGGACGTCGACGAACCCGCCTACCGGCTCGACCGGCTGCTGACCCAGCTGCTGCGCAGCGGCTGGTTCGACCAGGTCCATGGCATCGTCCTCGGCGACTTCACCGGGGGCCTCACCACCGAGACGCTCGACGACCTGGCGCGCGACCGTCTCGGAGCCCTCGGCGTCCCCGTGGTCGCCGGGGCGGCGTTCGGTCACGCGGCACGCAACCTCGCGTTCCCGCTCGGGGTGCGTGCCCACCTCGACGCGGACGCGGGCAGCGTGGTGGTGACGGATCGGCCGCTGAGGTAGGCGGCTCCGTTGCTCGCCGAGGCGTCTTGTTCCGCGGTGGGTACGGCGCCGAGGCGTCTTGTCTCGCGAAGGTCGCGGGCGGCCGGAGGTGCAGGCATCGCAGGACACGACGCCTCGGCGTCATATGGCGCCCGGAACACGACGCCTCGGCATACGGCGCGCAGAACGAGACGCCTCGGCGCGCGGAACGAGACGCCTCGGCGCCCCCTGGACCGCGGGACAAGGCGCCTCGGCGACATACGGCGCGCAGAACGGGACGCCTCGGCGTCCCCTGGACCGCGGAACAAGGCGCCTCAGCGGGGCCGCGGTGAGAGGCGGTCGATCTCCCGCTCGACGTTGGCGCGGGCCCGCCGCTCCCAGCGCCGCCGACCCTCCGGTGTCCCGAACAGCGCGGGCTTGGCCAGCAGGTCGCGGAGCACGGCCGCCCGGCCGGCGGCGAAGTCGGCGTCGGGGACGTGCGCGTACTCGCGGCGGACGCCCCGCGTGTACGACGCGTAGCGCTCCTCCTCGGCAGCCAGGATCGCGAGGTCGGCGTCGCAGAGCACCTGGCCGGGGCGGTCCTCCTCGGCGGGCCGGTGACGTGCGGTCAGCCGCACCAGCCGGGCCACCTCCGCCACCAGCGACTGCGGTGCCACGCCGGCCAGCAGCGACTCGGCGAGCACGGCCGAGCGCTCCTCGTCGTCGCCGCGCCCGTCGTGGACCGCGTCGTGGAACCACGCCCCCAGGAGTACGGCGTCCCGCTCGGCGTCGCCGGGCGGCATGAGGGCGTCGACGTGCTCGAGCACCTCCGCCAGGTGCAGCAGGTCGTGGTAGCCCCGGGCCGGGTCGTCGTAGCAGCGCTCCAGCCGGGTGCGCAGCTCGGGCGGCAGCCAGGCCGGCCAGAAGCCGGTGAGGTCGGTCCGTCGAGCCGTCACCGTCACGGGCTTCCGAGCTCGGAGGGCAGCGGCTCGGCGTGCACCACCGCGAGGGAGGTCACCGCCCGGGTGAGGCAGACGTAGAGGCGCCGCAGCCCGGTGGCCCGGTCGGGCTCGCCGGCCACGATCCCCGCCGGCTCGACCAGCACGACGTGGTCGAACTCGAGCCCCTTGGCCAGCGAGGCGGGCACGACGTCGAGCCGCACCTCCGAGGCGACCCCGGGGTCCTCGAGCTCGGTGGGGTCGACGCCGAGCACGGCGTGCGGAACGCCGGACGCCTGCAGGGACGACACGACGCCGGGCACCAGGCCGTCGGGGGCGATGAGCCCGACCGAGCCCACGCGTCGGGCGGCGTCGCGGGCGGTGCGGCCCACCTGCGCCAGCAGCGCGGGCCCCTCGGCCCGCACCACCTCGAGCTCGCCCCTGGCCCGGCGCACGGATGTCGGGGGCGCCAGCCCCGGCGCGATGACGGGCAGGAGGCGGGCGGCGTAGTCGATCACCTCACCCGGCACCCGGAACCCGAGCGTGAGCTCCTCGACGTGGGCGGCCGGCTTGCCCAGGTGGCGCAGCGCCTCGTCCCACGACCGGGTCGCCCACGGTGTGGTCGCCTGCGCCAGGTCGCCGAGGACCGTCGCCGACCCGGTCGTGCAGCGCCGCCCCACCGCCCGCAGCATCATCGGCGAGAGGTCCTGCGCCTCGTCGGCCACGACATGGCCCAGCGACGGCGTCCGCTCGACGAGGTCGGCGGCCTCGTCGACGAGCACCGCGTCGGCCAGCGACCAACGGGCCGACGTGGGCGCCTTCGTCGGCCTCCTCCACAGCAGCAGCGCCTGCTCCTCGGCGGACAGCAGCCCCTCGGTGGCGTCGGCCAGCACCTCGGGGTCCGACAGCAGCCGGAACACCAGCCGTGCGGGGTCCACGGCGGGCCACACCTGCTCGACGTACCGCCTCACCTCGCGGCTGCGGGCGACCGCGTCCTGCACCCGGTCGTCGGGGGCGTCGCCGGCGAGCTCCATCTTCACGAGGATGCCGTGCGCGAGCCGCTGCGCGAGCATCCCGCGCGCCGCGCCGTAGCGGACCCCGCGCGCGCGGAGCTCGGCGAGGACCTCCTCCACCTCGTACGGCGCCAGGCGCCAGCGTCGCGCGCCGCGCGGCACCAGCAGGCCCTCCGACGGCGGCCGCACGTGCGACCACAGGGCGCGGTGCGCGACGGCGGCCATCCGGGCGTCGCCCTTGAGGGTCGCCACGTCGGCGGGGTCGCTCGCCCGGACGACGTAGCGGGCGTTGAGGGAGGCCATGGTCCTGCCGACGAGGTCCTCGATGGTCGTCTGCTGGGCGTCGATCTCGCCGAGCGCGGGAAGGACGTCGCCGATGTAGCGCAGGAACGACGCGTTCGGCCCGACGACGAGCACGCCCTGGCGGGAGAGCTGGTCGCGGTGGGCGTAGAGCAGGAACGCCGCGCGGTGCAGCCCCACCGCGGTCTTGCCGGTGCCCGGCGCTCCCTGCACGCACACCGACTGCGCGAGGTCGGAGCGGACGATCACGTCCTGCTCGGGCTGGATGGTGGCCACGATGTCGCGCATGGGGCCCACGCGCGGCCGCTCGATCTCCGCCTCGAGGATCTCGCTGTAGCCGCCGGGGTCCTCGGGTGGGTGCTGCAGGTCCTCGTCCTCGAACGCGGTCATCTCGCCGCGCTGGTAGCCGAACCGCCGGCGCTGTGCGACGCCCATCGGCTCCCGGCTGCTGGCCCGGTAGAACGCCCGGCTGACCCGCGCGCGCCAGTCGACGACCATGGGGTCGCCGACCTCGTCGGTGACGTGGCGCCGGCCGATGTAGAACCGCTCACCGCTGTGGTCGTCCCCGTCGGTGTCCACCGGTGCGTCGTCCGCGAAGTCGAGGCGTCCGAAGAACAGCGGGACGGAGGGGTCGTCGGCCAGCGCCCTCAGCCGGGCGTCGAGGGCGTGCACGAGGACCTGCTGGCTGACCCAGTCCCCGGCGGCCGACGAGTCGAGCGACGTCGTACGGGCGCGCATGCGGGCCAGCGCCGCGCGCGAGGCGGACAGGTGGTCGCGCTCGGCGGCGAGCTCGCTCGCGCGCGGGTCGGGGCCGAGGGGAGGGGCCGGGGCGGTCGATGGTCGTGGGCGGGAGGAGGGCAGGGGCGTGGGCACGCAGGAACCTCGCAGGGGGCGGTGGGAGCCCGACGACGCTACACCTCCCCGCGCGGGCCGTCACCCGGCTTTCGCGTGCGCGCGACCGGCGTGCGTGGCATCGAGTCCTTGCTGGTAAAGGATCCTTACACCAGATGAACCCTGGACAAACCCCTCGCGCCACGCCAGGGTTTCCGGCAAGCCCTCACCCGGGGCCCACCGGATCGTTCGTCAGACAGGGGAACATCTATGAAGAGACTGGCAGCCATCGCCGCCAGCGCCACCGCTCTCGCGGCCGTGGTCTCCACCCAGTCCGCCACCGCCGCTCCCGACCACCGGGCCGGCACGCAGCAGGCCCACCACCCCGCGGTGGCGTCCTACACGCCACCGCCGCTGGAGTGGGGCGACTGCACCAACGCGACCCTGGTCGCCATCGGGGCCGAGTGCTCCATGCTCACCGTGCCGCTGGACTACAGCCGGCCGCACGGCACGAAGATCCAGCTGGCCGTCTCCCGTGTCCAGCACCGCTCGTCCGACGCCGACTACCAGGGCGTCATGCTCACCAACCCGGGCGGTCCCGGCGGCTCGGGTCTGGTCCTGTCCATCCTCGGCTACGGCCCCATCGTCCCCGGCACCGCGGACGACGACTACGACTGGATCGGCTTCGACCCCAGGGGCGTCGGGTCCAGCCAGCCGGCGCTGGCCTGCGACCCGGGCTTCTTCGGCTACGACCGGCCGAGCTACATCCCGTCCAAGCGCTGGATCGCGCGGACCTGGTTGCACCGCTCCGCCGACTACGCGAAGGCATGCGGACGCTCCGCGGCCGCCAAGATGGGCCTGCTCAACCACGTCAAGACCACCGACACCGTCGCCGACATGGAGAGCCTGCGCAAGGCACTCGGGCAGCGGAAGATCAACTACTACGGGTTCTCCTACGGGACCTACCTCGGTCAGGTCTACGCGACGCTGCACCCGAACCGGGTGCGCCGCTTCGTCCTCGACAGCAACGTCGACCCGCGCAAGGTCTGGTACCAGGCGAACCTCGACCAGGACATCGCGTTCCAGAAGACCATCGGCGTCTACTTCGGCTGGCTCGCCAAGCACGACGACGTCTTCCACCTCGGCACCACCCAGCGTGAGGTCGCCAGAGGCTTCTACGCCGAGCGGCGCAAGCTCGACCGGAACCCCGCCGGCGGAGTGATCGGGCCGGACGAGCTCACCGACGTGATGCTGTCGGCGGGCTACTACGTCTACGACTGGGTCGAGATCGGGCAGGCGTACGCCGCCCTGGTCAACGACGGCGACTACTCCGCCATGAAGGCGATGTACGACGGCGCCAACCCGCAGGACACTCCCGGCAGCGACAACGGCTACGCGATGTACCTCGCAACGCAGTGCACCGACACGCAGTGGCCGCAGAGCCTGCGCCGGATCTTCAGCGACAACTGGCGGGTTCACCGCAAGGCCCCGTTCGAGACGTGGGCGAACGCCTGGTTCAACGGTCCCTGCTCGTTCTGGCCCGCCAAGGCCGGCAGGCCCGTTCACGTCGACGGCCACCGGGTGCACAGCAAGATCCTGCTGATCGACGAGACCCTCGACGCGGCCACGCCGTACGCCGGCTCCCTCGAGGTGCGCCGGCGGTTCCCGTCCGCGTCCCTGATCGAGGGCGTGGGCGGTACGACGCACGCCGGCTCGCTCAGCGGCGTCGCGTGCACCGACGACGCGATCGCGCAGTACCTCGCCGACGGCACCGTCCCGGCCCGCAAGCCGGGCAACCGCTCGGACCTGCAGTGCCCGCCGGTGCCCCAGCCGGAGCCGACCGCCGCTCAGGCGCGGGCCCAGCTCAAGAGCGCCGCACCGGACGGCACCTCGCAGCGCGACGCGCCGGACAGCACCTCGCTGCGCGACGCGCTGCGCCACGAGCTGGCGCAGGCACAGCTGCGCTGAGCGCTGAGCCCGTCGGCACCCGGCCGGCCCCGCACCGTCGTACGCGTCGGTGCGGGGCCGGCCGCCTTGGTGGCCGGGGGCCGACCTGCTCCGGGGTAGCCTGGAGAGGACCGCTCAGAGGTCGGCCCATCGTGGAGCCGCCGGCTGGGCGCTCGGAAGGCGGACGCCATGAGCGCGTCGACCCCAGCACTCCCCCTCCCCTCCCAGCCGGCAGCAGCGCGACTCCCGTTGCGGCTCCAGCTCAACCCGACGATGGGTGACGGCACCCAGGACGGAACCTGGTGGCCCCAGTCACGTGACCTCGACGTGGAGCTGGCCGACCTCGTCGACCACTTCCCCGAGGAGCACGGTCGCATCAACCGCGCGGTCTTCTCGCGCCCGGACTGGGACACCGCGCCGCACCGGGTGCGGGTCGGCCGCGGCATGCTGCACGTCGGCTCCTTCCCCCGCCGCGACAGCCACCAGATCTGGCTGTCCATGGACAGGGGCCGCCGCATCGTCCTGACGGTGACCGCCCCCGAGATCCCGGACCAGCGCGACGGCGACGCACCGGCGGGCGGTGCGCAGAACCCCAGCGACCCCGACGTGCTGCTGCACTGGGCCGACGAGGGCGGCTCCTTCTGGGAGCCGCACACCGTGGCCCCGTCCCACCGCCCGTAGGCCCCCGCCCGTAGCCCCCCCGCCCGTAGCGCCGCCCGGGCCTCAGGCGGTGGCGATGTCGTCCGCGTCGACGATGCGGTAGGCGTACCCCTGCTCGGCGAGGAACCGCTGCCGGTGCTGGGCGAAGTCGGCGTCGACGGTGTCGCGGGACACGATCGCGTAGAAGCGCGCGGTTCGCCCGTCCTTCTTGGGACGCAGCAGCCGGCCGAGCCGCTGCGCCTCCTCCTGGCGTGAGCCGAACGAGCCCGACACCTGGATCGCGACCGCGGCCGAGGGCAGGTCGACGGAGAAGTTCGCGACCTTGGACACCACCAGCAGGTCGATCTCGCCGTGCCGGAAGGCGTTGAACAGCCGCTCGCGCTCCTTGACCCGCGTCTCGCCCTTGATGACGGGCGCGCCGAGCCGCTCGCCGAGCTCGTCGAGCTGGTCGAGGTACTGCCCGATCACCAGCGTCGGCTCGCCGCGGTGCCGGGCGACGAGGTCCTCGACGAGTCCGGTCTTGGCGGCGGTGCAGGCCGCGAGCCGGTAGCGCTCGTCGGGCTCGGCGGTGGCGTAGGCGAACCGCTCCCCGTCGGGCAGCGTGACCCGCACCTCGACGCAGTCGGCCGGCGCGATGTAGCCCTGCGCCTCGATGTCCTTCCACGGCGCGTCGTACCGCTTCGGCCCGATCAGCGAGAACACGTCGCCCTCGCGGCCGTCCTCGCGGATCAGCGTCGCCGTCAGCCCGATGCGCCGGCGCGCTTGCAGGTCCGCGGTCATCCGGAAGATCGGCGCGGGCAGCAGGTGCACCTCGTCGTACACCACCAGGCCCCAGTCCTTGGCGTCGAACAGCTCGAGGTGGCTGTAGACGCCCTTCCGACGCGTGGTCATCACCTGGTACGTCGCGATGGTGACCGGCCGGATCTCCTTCTTCGTCCCGGAGTACTCGCCGATCTCGTCCTCGGTCAGGGAGGTACGACGGACCAGCTCGTCCTTCCACTGGCGCGCGGAGACCGTGTTGGTCACCAGGATCAGCGTCGTGGCCCGGGCCCGGGCCATGGCGGCCGCGCCCACGATGGTCTTGCCGGCGCCGCAGGGCAGCACGACGACCCCGGACCCGCCGTGCCAGAACGAGTCCACGGCCTCCTCCTGGTAGGGCCGCATGCTCCAGCCGTCCTGCTCGAGCGCGATCGCGTGCGCCTCGCCGTCGACGTACCCGGCGAAGTCCTCGGCCGGCCAGCCGATCTTGAGCAGCGCCTGCTTGAGGTTCCCGCGCTCGGAGGGGTGCACGACCACGGACAGCTCGGTGATGCGCCTGCCGAGCATCGGCTTGACCCGCTTGGCCCGCAGCACCTCCTCGAGGACCGGCCGGTCGTTGCTCGAGAGCAGCAGGCCGTGGGTCTCGTCGCGGTCCAGGCGCAGCCGGCCGTAGCGGGCCATCGTCTCCGCGACGTCGACGAGCAGGGCGTGCGGGACGGCGTAGCGGCTGTAGGACAGCAGCGTGTTGACGACCTGCTCCGCGTCGTGCCCGGCGGCGCGGGCGTTCCACAGGCCCAACGGCGTCAGCCGGTAGGTGTGCACGTGCTCGGGCGAGCGCTCGAGCTCCGCGAACGGCGCGATCGCCTTGCGGCACTCCTGCGCCCGCTCGTGGTCGACCTCGAGGAGCAGCGTCTTGTCGGACTGGACGATGAGCGGGCCGTCAGTCATGCGGGTTCCGGGAGGTGGTCATCCCTCCAGGCTACGGGCGGCCGCACACCGGCCCGCCCGAGAAGCCGTCCCCGGACGGGTCAAGTCGACCCCCGCACCAGCCGATGATCAGGGACGACGAGTCGCCGCGCCCTCTCGCGCGGCCGCTCCGGACGACGGAGGGGGACCGTGCCGCAGCCGGCCAGGACACACATCGCGATGCTGGTCGCGCTCACGACGTACGTCGTCGCGCTCCTGGTGCCCGTCCTGCACCTCGGCGGCTGGGTCGCCGACGCGGTGCTCGCGCAGGCCGTCCTGCTGCTGGCCGCCGTCGTGCTCGGCCGGCGCGGCGGCCGGTACCGCGACGAGCGGGTGTGGCTGGTGCCGCTGGCGGCCGGTGTGTCGCTGCTCCTGTTCGGGCGGACCTGCGGGTGGGTCGACGCCGCCTGGACGGGGGCCGCCTTCCCGCAGGTCAGCGACGCCGGGCGGCTCGGCGGCTACCCGTTCCTGCTGCTCGCGCTGCTGCTCGCCCTGCGCAGCCGGCTGCGCGGCATCCGGCCGGTGGTGATGCTCGACGCCGTCGCGTCCGCGCTCGCCGCCGGCGGGATCGGGGCGTGGGTGGTGGTCCCGCTCGTGGAGGCGGTCCGCGACCTCGCGACGCCGGCGGCCCTGGTGCTGCCCGTGCTCGGGTACGCGGTGTCCGGCGTGGTCGTGGCCGCGGCCTCCCTCGGTGCCCTGGGCATCCTGGGGACCGCCCGCGGGTGGCCCTTCGTGATGTGGACGGTGGGTACGACGGTCGTGGGCGCCGCTGCCGTGGCCCACGCGTACGGCGTCCTCATGCAGCCGGCGGCGCTGCGGCCCTGGCTCGAGGCGATCGGCCCGATCGGGGTCACGATGGTCGTCGTCGGTGTCACCCACGCCGCCGTGCCGCCGCGGCGCGCGCAGCCGCGGGAGCGGTCCCTGGCCGTGGTAGCGGTCTCCTCGGTGGCCTCGGTCGCGGTGCTCGCCGCGGGACCCACCTGGTCCGACCACCCCTACCCGACCGCGCTCTCGCTGTGCGCGCTGGTCGCCTGCGGCCTGCGGCTGAGCATCGCGTTCCTGCAGCTGCGCGAGCTCGCCGCCATGCGGGAGCAGGCGCTCACCGACGAGCTGACCGGTGCCGCGAACCGGCGAGCCCTGTACGCGGAGCTGGACCGGGTCTTCGTCCCCGACATCGACGGTGCGACGGGGGCCCGGGCCGAGCGTGGCTTCGCGCTCGGGCTCATCGACCTCGACCACTTCAAGGAGGTCAACGACTCCTACGGCCATGCCGCGGGCGACGAGCTGCTCCGCGCCGTCGTGCACCGGTTCTCCCGCGCCCTCGACCGGCTGGAGACCCCGCACCTGTTCGCCCGGCTCGGAGGCGACGAGTTCGCGGTGCTCCTGCACGAGGTCGACACCCGTGAGGCCGCCATGCTCTGCGGCGAGGCTCTCCAGGAGAGCCTGGTCGAGCCCGTCGTCCTCGACGAGGTGGCGCTGCACCTGCACGCCAGCATCGGCATGGCGCTCGCACCCGGGCACGCCCGCAACCGCAGCGACATCCTCTACGCCGCGGACGCCGCGATGTACGCGTCCAAGACGTCGGGAGAGCCGGTGTGCCTCTCCTCGCCCGAGGACGTCTCCGGCCGGGCGGGCACCGTCGGGCCCCCGAGCGCGGCCTGAGCCGGCAGCGGCTCGTCCACCCTCGCGCCGCGACCGGCGTCCCGGCCTCCGCCGGTCCGGTGGCCGGCGAGGGCCACCTCCTGTACGATCTGCGCCACCTGGGGCAGGAGCGAGCCTGAGACGCCGCGAACCGCTGGAGCGACCGACGTCGCGCGTCAGCGCGAGGGGCTGACGGGGTCTCGCGGGGTAGGGCGGGACGAGGAGGCCCCGGGGCGTGCACACCATCGAGGAGTCGGCTCGACGGCGCCGCAGTGTCGGCGCGCCGGCCGGGCCGGCAGGCGGGTTCACGCTCGCCTTCTACGCGGCGATGGCCGCGATGACCGTCGTCCTGGCCGCCAGGTGGCAGTACCACGTGCTGCCGGCGTCGCTGGCCACCCGGGTCGGCCACGACAGCGAGATCTTCAACATCGCGCCGGTCGTCGTCGCGGCGGTCGAGACGCGCCGGCGCATCGGCGCCTTCCCCGACCCCCGTGCCGTGACCGTCTCTGCCGGGGTCGCGGCCCTCCTGCTCGCCACCGGCCTGTTCATCTTCTACGGCCCGGTCGAGCTGACGGTGACGAGCGTGAACGAGGCGGCGTTCGCGGGGGCCGTGCTGTGGCTCTACGTGTTCCTGCCGCGGCCGCTGCGGCTGGCCTGGCTGGCGTCGGTGGCTCTGCTCGTGGTCATCGTGGTCGGCTACCACACGGCGCTGGTCACCCGCCAGGCCGAGGCCATGGTGGCGCTGGTGCTGGCGCCGGTCTCCTTCGACGTCGTGGACCGCCGGCTCCTGGAGGCGCGGGCGCCCCACCGGCCGCGCCTGGAGGTCGCGTGGCTGGCCTTCCTGGTGCTGCTTCCCGTCGTCTTGATGGTGGTCAAGCGGCAGGACCTGCAGGGGGTCTGGGAGGAGATCGTGAAGTACCCGTCGCGAGGCACCGAGGGCTTCTGGGGGATGGCGCTGGTGCACGCCTTCTACCTGGTGGGGAGGCCGGCTCGCAGCCGTCAGGCCGCAAGGCCGCTGACGTAGGGCATCGCCCACGCGAAGGCGTCCCCGGCGGCGGCGTCCAGCTCCGCGGTCGCGTCCGGGTCCGCCTCGACGTCCGCGGGCAGGCCGGTGGCGGAGTGCACCGCCTCCTCGTAGCCCATCACCTCCGAGACCAGGGCGCCCACCTCGCCCTCCCGGTCGAAGGCGGCCCGCTTGAGCTCCGCGGAGATCTCCAGCGTCTCGGCGAGCTCGCCCGCGGGGACGCCCAGCAGCAGGTCGAGGCTGGAGAGCAGGCCGGCCGTGAACGCGTACTCCGGCTCGGCGAGCCCGCGGCCGCGGGCCAGCAGCTCGCACATCCGGGCCCGGGTCAGCGCGGTGGCCAGCCCGTCGGGGCTGGTGTCGTGGCTGCCGCTGTTGAGGATCGTCAGCGCCACCCACTGCCGGATCCGGGCGGTGCCGAGCAGCACCATCGCCTCGCGGACGGTGCGGACCGGCCGGCGGATGCCGCGGCTGGCCCCGATGGAGGCCAGCTGCAGCAGCTGCACCACCAGGCCCGGCTCGTGGCGCAGGACGTCCTCGATCTCCTCGAAGTCGAGGTCCTCGGTCAGCAGGGTGGCGGCGAGCTTGGCCTGGGTGAGCACGGACGTGCCGATGCTGCGGCCCTGCACCAGCGCGGGGCGGGCGATGGCGTAGCCCTGGAACAGCTCGAAGCCGTGCGCCCTGGCCCAGGACACGTCGTCCTCCGTCTCGACCTTCTCGGCGAGCATCTGCACGCCGTACGGGCGGCAGCGGGCCGCCAGCTCCAGCACCTCGTCGCGGGTGAGCGCCTGCATGTCGATCTTCACGAAGGCGGCGATCTCGAGCAGCCGCTCCGCGCCGTCCACCCAGACGAAGTCGTCGAGCGCGAGCCGGAAGCCGGCGCCGACCAGCTCCGTGCACGCCGCCACCACGTCGTCGTCGATCACGACGGTCTCGAGCACCTCGATCACGGTCTGGTCGGGGGGTAGCGTGACCGGGGTCTCGCTGAGCAGGAAGGACCGGTCGGCGTTGCAGAACATCGTCCGCCGGCCGACGAGCTGGTCCACGCCGATGCTCATCGCACCGAGGAGCACGTTGGCGGTCATCTGCTGGCCGGTCACCGCATCGTGGTCGGGGCGCGGCGAGCGGTAGAGCAGCTCGAACGCCACGACGGAGCCGTCGCGGTCCACGATCGGCTGCCGGCCGACGATGACGGCGGTGCCGGCGGGGACCTCACGGGTGGCCATCGCGCCACTGCTCATCGATGTGGTTCCCCTGTCGAGCGTCAAGACCGTCGAGCCCATTGTTCGCCACCACGCCAGACTAGGGGCCGGTTCTGGTACGGCTTTACCCGGCAGGCAGCGGACGGACCGCCGTGATCCGGTGGACCGCGAACGAGCGGACGTCCTCGGTGCGGTGGTCGTACGCCGAGAGCCAGCCGGCCTCCACCCGCACGGGGTCCACGACGCGCTCCACCGCGGCCCCGTGGCCGTCGACGTAGCCGATCCAGACGCTGCCCCCGGCCTGCGCGGCCTCCCGCAGCACCGCCAGCGTCGCCGCCGGCGACGTCGGCTCGGCCGCACGCAGGGCCGCCGCGGGGCGGATCGCCGCGGCCCGGTCGCCGGCGCGCACCGCGGTCACGGTCGCCGAGACCCGGGCGGAGAGCCGGGCCGAGGCCAGGCTGCCCGCCCGTCCCGGCAGCCCCGCCGCTCCCGCCGGCCCGCCGTCCGGCGGCCCGGGCCGGGGGGTGCGGGCCCGCAGCGACTCCCGCCGGGCGACCCGGACGGTGCCGTCGGGAGCCTCCACCACGGGTGCCGCCCCGAGGTCGCGCAGCCGGGGCACCAGCACGTCGAGCGGCACGTCGCTGACCAGCACGGTCGGGGCGATCCGGCGCAGCCGCAGGCCGTCGGCCCGGGGGTCGTGCACGAGGGCGGCCAGCGCGGCCTCGTCGTCGCTGCGCAGGAAGGCCTCGACGGCTCCGGCGCGGATCGTGCCGAAGCGTCGCGAGACGTCGTCGACGAGGTACCGCAGGGCCTGCGGGACCGGCGTCCGGGACGCCGAGGCGACGAAGTCGTGCACCTCCCCGGCCGACCACCCGGAGTCGAAGGCCCGGCGGACCGAGGACTCGGTGAACCGGTAGACGGTCGCCCCGCCGCGCGACTCGATGACGGCGACCGCGGCGAGCCGGCGGGCCAGCTCCTGGTCGAGGGGTCCCGGGGCCACGGCGGTGAGGTCGGCCTGCAGCAGCACGGAGTCGACCGTGGGCGGCAGCAGAGGCGCGAGCGCCGCGGCCGCGTGGTGGTGCGGGTCCTCGCCCAGCAGGGCGCGCCCGTGCGCGGCCAGGCCCCCGAGCGCGCACACGCCCAGCACGGCCGCCTCCTCGACCGCCCAGCCGACGGCCGCGGCCCGTGCGGCCGGCCGCCGGGGCCGCAGCCACGACATCCGGTCCACCAGCGAGGCGATGCCGGTGCCGGCCGCGAGCACGCAGCCCTCCGGGAGCGCGGCGATCTCCTCCAGCGCCGAACGCCGGGTCTCGGGAAGCCAGCCGCGCTCGAGGTCGGGGGACAAGGCGTTGACCGGCTTGCCGCGCTGCCCCGAGCCCGGCGAGGGGCTCTCCCGGCTGCCGACCAGCCGGGTCAGCCGCGGCGACTCGAGCCACGCGAGCGCCAGCGTGACCCAGCGCTCGGCGGGGG
Source organism: Nocardioidaceae bacterium (assembly GCA_025927955.1). Taxonomy (GTDB): domain Bacteria; phylum Actinomycetota; class Actinomycetes; order Propionibacteriales; family Nocardioidaceae; genus Nocardioides_B. The sequence goes on along the minus strand of JAICKK010000048.1, from coordinate 5,729 downwards.
CCGTCGCGCTCCAGGCGTCGAAGGCGTCGGTGGGCAGCCACCTGGAGCCGTCCGGCCCCTCGCCGACCGCGAGCAGGTCCGCGGCCCGGGCCACCTCGACGAGCAGGGCGGCGTCGCGCTGCTCGAGGTGCAGCAGCTCCGCGGCGGCCTTGAGGTCGCGGACCCCCAGGCCCCCCGACCGCAGCGCGGAGGCCACGGTCGTGCCCCAGTGCTCGAGGAGCAGCTCGACGTGCCGGACCAGCTCGAAGGCCGCACCGGCCGCCGTCCGGTCGACCAGCGCGGGGTCGCGGGTCGCGGTGGCCAGCTGCGGGGGTACGTCGACGGGCTCGTGCGTGCTGCGGCCGCCGCGCAGGCACAGCGACACCTCGCGGGGGACCGCCACCTGCTTGCGGTCGCGCGCCACGAGCAGGCCACGGGTCAGCAGCTGGTCGACGGGTCCGCGGCCGGGGTCGCGGGTCGAGGGCTCGGTGGACTCCACCACGCCGTCGCGGCCCTCATGGTCGAGGTGGCGCAGGATCGTGCGCGCGGGCTCGTCGACCTCGGCCACCAGCCGCTCGACGGTGGCGGCGTCGCCCAGCAGTGCGGCAACGGCCGCGACGTCGTCGTGCCGGTCGCCGGTCGGGGTCAGCCCGAGCCCGCGCACGAGCGCGCTCATCCGGGCGGGCCCGTAGGCACCCAGCAGCGTGGCCGCCGGGGGGCCGAGCCCGGCCGGCCGGGCGCCGACGACGTCGGTGACCACGCTGAGCACCCGCAGGGAGTCGTCCTCGCCCCACAGCAGCGCGAGGTCGCGGACCCGCGCCACGGCCTCGTCGACGCGGTCGGGCGCCGCGTGCACGGCCCGCCGCAGCGCGGCGCCCGAGGTGGTCCCGCCCAGGACGACGGCCGCGTCCAGCACGGCGAGCTCCAGGAGCGAGAGCTGGTCGACGGCCCGCAGCACCGAGGCCCGGGTGCCGGCCCGCGACGCCAGCTGGGAGCTGTCCGCGGGGGCGGGGCTGACCAGGTCGGGGCGGGCGGCGAGCAGCCCCGCGAGGCGCTCCTCGGGCCAGCTGCGGAGCTGGTCGGCGAGGGTGCGCGGCGCGTGCGTGGACATCCGCTCCACGATACCGGCCGGCCGTGCCCGCCCCGGACGGCCTCGTAGCATCGTCGACATGCCCCAGACCCCCGACCCGTCCCTGTCCGGCCGGACCGCCCTGGTCACCGGCGGCGCGAGTGGCATCGGACGCGCCGTCGCCGGGCGGCTGGCCGCCGCCGGTGCGCGCGTCGTGGTGCTCGACCGCGACGAGGCCGGCGCCCGGGAGGCCGCCGAGGCCGTCGGCGGTGACTGGCGGGTGGCCGACCTGTCCGACGGCGCCGCGATCGACGCGCTCGGGCTGGGCTCGGACCTGTGCGCCGACATCCTGGTCAACAACGCCGGCGTGCAGCACGTCGCGCCGGTCGAGGACTTCGACCCCGAGCGGTTCGCGTTCATCCAGCGGCTGATGCTCGAGGCCCCCTTCCGGCTGGCCCGCGGCCTGCTGCCCGGCATGTACGCCAACGGCTGGGGCCGGATGGTGCACGTCTCCTCGGTGCACGGCCACCGCGCCTCGCCGTACAAGTCGGCCTACGTGGCCGCCAAGCACGGGCTCGAGGGGCTCTCGAAGGTGATCGCCCTCGAGGCGGCCGGCAAGGGCGTCACCAGCAACACCGTGTGCCCCGGGTACGTGCGAACGCCGCTGGTCGAGGGCCAGATCCGCGACCAGGCCCGCACCCACGGGGTGGCGGAGGAGCAGGTGGTCGACGAGGTGCTGCTGGCCCGGACGCCGGTCAAGCGCCTGGTGGAGCCGGCGGAGGTCGCCGAGCTGGTCGGCTTCCTGTGCGGGCCGGGGACGGACTCGGTGACCGGCGGCTCGTTCCTCATGGACGGTGGCTGGACCGCCGCCTGAGGTGCGGGTGCCGCGCCCCCGGCCGCGAGAGGGCCGCGGCGCGACGCTCCTGCCGCAGCCTGAGCACCGCCGGGTCCCGGAACGGTGCGAGGGGGCCGGTGACGAGCTCCAGCAGCCGGTCGGCGAGCCCGTCGTTGCGGACCAGGACCGGCCCGTGGAGGTAGCTGGCGAGCACCCGGCCCTGGACGGCGCCCTCCGTGCGGCCGTCGCCGTTGCCCACCCCGCGCACCAGCCGGCCCAGCGGCGCCGTCCCGGCGCCCAGGTGGGCGTCCCCCTGGTGGTTCTCGAAGCCGGTGAGGAACCCGTGGTCGCTGTCGGCGAGCACCTCGCCCACGGCCCGGGGGCCGTCGAGCCGACCGCAGCGGACGTCGAGCAGGCCCAGGCCCTCGTGAGGCTCGCCGTCGGGTCCGGTGAACTCGCGGCTCAGCAGCTGGAAGCCGGCGCAGACGCCGAAGCAGGCGGCGCCGGCGTCCACCGCGTCCTGCAGCCGGTGCCCGGACCGGAGACCCTCCCAGGCCAGCAGCATCGCGGCGTCCTCGCCGCCGCCGACCAGGTAGACGTCCCCGGTCCGGGGCAGCGGGTCGCGCACCGCGGCCTCGACGAGGTGACAGTCGAGGCCGCGGGCGTCGGCACGGCGCCGCAGCGCCACGGCGTTGCCCCGGTCCCCGTAGGTGCCCAGGAGCTCGGGGTAGACCAGGACGACGGTGAGTGCGGAGTCAGCGACCATGACACCGGTGGCCGAGCGCCCGTCGGGCCTCCTGGAAGGCGGTGTAGTTGGCGACCACGTCCACCTCCCCGGCGGGCAGCAGGGAGAGCGCCGCGGCCACGTCGCCCGCCCGTCGTACGTCGTGCAGGCCGGCCATCTCCAGCCGGACGAGCATGTCGGTGGCGCGCCTCCCGGTGACCACGACCGGGCGGCCCGCGAGCCCGTCGAAGGGGACGTCGTACAGCCACGACGGGTCCCGGCCGTCGACGCCGTCGGAGTTGAACGCCAGGACCAGTGGCCTGGACCGCGCGCCGACCATGTCGAGGGCCTCGAGCCAGCTGGCGGGGTTCTTCGCCAGCGTCAGCCGGGCGCTGTGCGTGCGGGTCGCGAACACCTCGTACCGTCCGGCGACGCCCCTCACCGTCCGCATCGCGCCCAGTGCGCCCTCCGGCGACACCCCGAGCCCGGCGGCGGCGGCCACCGCCATCGCCGCGTTCGCGCGGTTGGCCGCGCCCGGCAGGCCGAGCCCGAGGGTCAGCCGCGTCGCCGGCCCCACCAGGTCGTCGCCCTCGGTCCACCACTGCGGCCGCGGCCGGCACAGGCCGCACCGGCACCGCCAGCCCCCGTCGTCGCTCACGATCTCGTGCCCGCAGCGGGGGCAGACCCGGGCGTCCTCGCGCCATCGGGTGCCGGCCGCCACCCAGGTCCGGTTGCGGGCGCCCAGGCAGGCCAGCACGACCGCCGGGTCGTCGGCGTTGGCCACGACGTGCTCGGCGCCGTCGAGGGCGTCGCGCCAGGCGCGGGCGACGTGGGCGACCTCGTGGTGGCGGTGCAGCTGGTCGCGCGAGAGGTTCAGCAGCACGGTCGTGGACGCCCGGGTCTGGCGGACCGCCCAGGGCAGCCAGCCCTCGTCGGTCTCCAGCACCACCGTGGCGGCGTCCCCGGCGGCGAGCGCGCGCACCATCCCGGCCTGGGTGTTGGCGCCGTCGGCGTTGGTGTCGACGGGTGCCTGGGTGCGCAGCGCCGCGGCCAGCAGGGCGGTGGTGGTGGTCTTCCCGTTCGTGCCGCTGACCAGGGCGAGGCTGCGGCCTCGGGCCAGCTCGGGCACCGCGCCCGGAGCCAGGGCGAGCAGGACCCGGCCCCCGATGACGCCGCCCGCGCCCAGGCCGCTGAGCCGGGAGGACACCTCGGCGAGGTGCCCCAGGCGCGTCGCCGTCGCCACGCGGCGCGACCGCCCTACGGCGGGGGGGCGCGGCCGCCCGGCCAGGTCCGCGGCGACGCCGTCCGCCGCCGCGGCGTCGCGTCGGTGCTGCGGCAGGAGGCTGGTCACACCAGCAGTGGACCTCGCGGGGGCTGAACGCTGCCTGAACGGCCTGGCCCCGGCCAGGGCGGCTCACTAGGGTGCGGCCATGGAGTCCTACGCCCGTGGAGAGAGCAGCCCGCCGCTGATCGAGGAGACGATCGGGGCGAACCTCGAGCGCATCGTCGCCGAGCACGGCGGCCGGGAGGCCCTGGTCGAGGTCGCCACCGGGCGCCGGTGGACCTACGCCGAGCTCGACGCCGACGTCGACCGGCTGGCCCGCGGGCTGCTGGCCGCCGGCATCGCGAAGGGCGACCGGGTGGGCATCTGGGCGCCGAACTGCGCCGAGTGGACGCTCGTGCAGTACGCCACCGCCAAGGTCGGCGCCATCCTGGTCAACGTCAACCCGGCCTACCGCACGCACGAGCTGGCCTACGCGCTCGACCAGTCCGGGCTGCGGCTGCTGTTCTCGGCGGAGGCCTTCAAGACCAGCGACTACCGCGCGATGGTGGAGGAGGTCACGTCCGCCCCGTCGGCGGCCGGCGTCCGGGCACTGGAGCGGGTGGTGTACCTCGGCACCGACGAGTGGGACGAGATGGTGTCCGGCGGCGACGACCTGCCGGCGGACGCGCTGCGGCAGCGGATGAGCACCCTCGAGCCGGGGGACCCGATCAACATCCAGTACACCTCCGGCACGACCGGCTACCCCAAGGGCGCGACGCTCTCGCACCGCAACATCCTCAACAACGGCTTCTTCACCACCGAGCTCATCAACTTCACGCACGAGGACCGGCTCGCGATCCCGGTGCCCTTCTACCACTGCTTCGGGATGGTGATGGGGAACCTCGGGTGCACCAGCCACGGCGCGGCGATGGTGATCCCGGCCCCCGGCTTCGACCCGACGGCGACGCTGCGGGCCGTGCAGGAGCAGCGGTGCACCGGGGTGTACGGCGTCCCGACGATGTTCATCGCGATGCAGAACGCCCCCGACTTCGCCGACTACGACCTGTCCACGCTGCGCACCGGGATCATGGCCGGCTCGATCTGCCCGGTGGAGGTGATGAAGCGCTGCATCAGCGACATGCACATGGCGGAGGTGTCGATCGCCTACGGCATGACCGAGACCTCTCCGGTCTCCTGCCAGACGCGCAGCGACGACGACCTGGACCGTCGTACCTCCACGATCGGGCGGGTGCACCCCCACGTCGAGGTGAAGGTCGTCGACCCGGTCAGCGGGAGCACCGTCGAGCGCGGCGAGACCGGGGAGCTGTGCACCCGCGGCTACTCGGTGATGATCGGCTACTGGCAGGAGCAGGAGCTGACCGCCCAGGCGATCGACGAGGACGGCTGGATGCACACCGGGGACCTCGCCGTGATGCGGGAGGACGGCTACTGCAACATCGTCGGGCGCAGCAAGGACATGGTCATCCGTGGCGGGGAGAACGTCTACCCGCGCGAGGTCGAGGAGTTCCTCTACGGCCACCCCGACGTCGAGGACGTCCAGGTCGTCGGGGTCCCCGACGAGAGGTACGGCGAGGAGCTGTGCGCCTGGGTCAAGATGCGCGCGGGCGCCGAGCCGGTGGACGCTGCGGCGGTCCGCGAGTTCTGCCAGGGCAGGCTGTCGCACTACAAGATCCCTCGCTACGTCATGGTGGTCGATGAGTTCCCGATGACCGTGACCGGCAAGATCCGCAAGGTGCAGATGAGGGAGGAGTCGGCCAGGAGGCTCGGGCTGGCCTGAGCGGTGGACGCCGTGCCCGGGGCCGGCTGCAGGTTCAGGGCGACGACCCACCGGGCACGG
>JAICKK010000227.1 GCA_025927955.1 Nocardioidaceae bacterium | reverse complement strand
GCCAGGACGCGACCCGAGCGCGGGACCGTGCGCCCGGACAGCCCGGACGCGTCGGGACGCGCGGCGACCGGGATGCTCGCGCCCTTCGTGATCCTCTACGTCCTCTTCATCATCGGCCCCACCGTGTACGGGCTGATCATCAGCTTCTTCGACACCAGCCTGGTCAGGCCCGGTCTCTCGAGCTTCGCCGGCCTGGCGAACTACCGAGAGGCGCTGACCAACGGCGCCTTCTGGTCCTCGCTGTGGCACACGATCTGGTTCACGATCCTGACCACGCCGCCGCTGATCGTGCTGGGCTTCGTCTTCGCCCTCCTGGCCGACCGCGTGAGCCACGGCCGCTGGTTCTTCCGGCTCGCGTTCTTCGCGCCGTACGTCATGCCCTCCGCGGTGGTCGCGCTGATCTGGATCTGGATGTACACGCCGGGGCTCGGGCTCATCGAGGCGGGGCTGAACTGGATCGGGGTGGGCGCACCGAACTGGCTGGGGGACCCGACGTGGGCGATGCCGTCGCTGGCCATCACCACGATCTGGTGGACGCTCGGCTTCAACTTCGTGCTGTACCTGGCCGGTCTGCAGGACATCCCGCACGAGCTGTACGAGGCCGCGTCGCTGGACGGCGCCGGGCCGTGGCAGCAGATCCGCTCCCTCACCATCCCGCTGCTGGGCCGGACGACCACGCTGGTGGCGGTGCTGCAGGTGATCGCCTCGCTGAAGGTGTTCGACCAGATGTACATCATGACCTCGGGCGGCCCGAACTTCGCGACCCGCTCGATCCTGGAGTACGTCTACGACGAGGGCTTCACCAACTACCGGGTCGGCTACGCCTCGGCGCTCTCGATGCTGTTCTTCATCGTCGTCCTGGTGGTCTCCGCCGTGTGGTTCTGGCTGGTCCGCAACCAGGAGAGGGGAGCCTGACATGACCACGCAGACCCTGAGCCGGGACTCTTTCTCCCGGGCCGAGGCGGCACCGGCGAGCGAGTACGACCGACGGGTCAAGCTGTTCAACCGGATCTGTCTCGGCGTGCTGCTCGCCTGCTCACTGATCTGGCTGATCCCGCTCGCGTGGGCCCTGGACACCGCACTGAAGCCGAACAGCGAGACCACGCACGTCACCTGGATGATCCAGAACCCCACCTTCGGCGCCTTCGTGCGGGTCTTCCAGGACACCGACATGCTGAACTGGTACATCGCGAGCGCGATCACCTCGGTGCTCACCGCGCTGGTCACGGTGGTGACCGCGAGCATGGCGGCGTTCGCGCTGTCGCGGATGAAGTTCCGCTACAAGGGCTGGGCGTTCTGGCTCATCCTCATCGGGATCATGATCCCGGGCCAGGTGCTGATCGTCCCGCAGTTCCGCGAGTTCGACGCCGTGCACCTGCTGAACACGTTCTGGGCGGTGATCCTGCCGCAGGCGCCCACGGCGATCGCGGTGTTCATCTTCAAGCAGTTCTTCGACGGGCTGCCCCGCGACCTCGACGACGCCGCCAAGGTGGACGGTGCCGGCTACCTCCGGATCTACCGGACGGTCGCCATGCCGCTGTCACGGCCGGCGGTCGCGGCGGTGGGGATCTTCACCTTCGTCACGACCTGGAACAACCTGCTGTGGCCGTTGCTGGTGCTCAGCAACCCGAAGCTGATGACGGTGCCCGTCGGCCTGGCGACCGTGCAGGGCAACTTCGGCATCCGGTACGCCGACACGATGGCCACCGCCGTGCTCGGCGCGCTGCCGCTGGTCGCGGTGTTCCTGCTGTTCCAGCGCCACATCGTCCAGGGCATCGCCGGCACCGGGCTCAAGGGCTGAGCCGGGGCTGACCGCCAGGGGTGCAGCCGACCCTTCGCGCGATGATCCACCCAGGGGGCGACGGGTCTCCGTGGGGCGTGCGCCACCACACTCGTCGCGGAGCGCGTCTTCACGATCCGCGGACGTCGGGTTAGCGTGCCGGATGTGAGACGCGCTCCCCACGAGAACGTAGCCACCGTGCTCGTGTGCCCGCGCGTCCTCGCCGACCTCGAGCTCGAGCTGATGGCGCTGGACCTCCGGGTGTGGCCGGTGAGGACCGCGCCGGTGTTCACCGACGGCGCCCGGATGGCGTTCCAGGTCCGGCAGCGGCTGCTCATGAAGCACCGTGGGGAGTGGGACGTCGCCGCCCAGTGGACGCCGGTGTGGATCGGGTTCGGGCCCTCCTGGCAGCACGGTGAGGAGCCCCTGCCGTGGGCGGCGCACGAGGCGCTGTGGCGAGCGCTGGACTCCTACGCCGACGACGTGCGCTTCCACCGCCGGCTCGTCGGCGTGCCCCGCATGACGCTGCCCGGGGGTGTGCGTCCCTGACCGGGACTAGACGACGGGCCGCCCTTGTTGCGCCGAGAGCACCCACCACTCGACCCACCACTCGCAGGGAGCCCGCATGGCCACGATCGTCGTCTTCGGAGGGACCGGCTACACCGGCGCCAACATCGTCCGGGAGGCCGCGTCGCGCGGGCACGAGGTGGTCTCGGTGAGCCGGTCGGAGCCGAAGGAGCCCGTCGACGGCGTGCGGTACGAGACCGGCGCCGCCGAGCAGGTCGCGCCACGGGTCGTCCCGGGCGCCGACGCCGTGGTGACCGCCCTCTCGCCGCGCGGAGACATGGCGGGCCGCCTGGTCCAGGTGTACGGCGAGCTCGCGCGGGTCGCCGCGGAGGCGGGGGCGAGGTACCTGCAGGTCGGCGGGTTCAGCTCGCTGCGTCCGGCCGACGGGGAGCCGCGGTTCGTCGAGGGGGAGATCGCCGAGCAGTACCGCCAGGAGGCGCTGGAGGGCGAGGCCACCCGGCTCATGCTCGTCGAGGACGCCCCGAAGGACCTGGACTGGGTGTTCGTCAGCCCGGCCGGCGCGTACGTCGCCGGGGTGGCGGGCGGGCGCACCGGCACCTACCGCGTCGGCGGTGAGGTCGCGCTCTTCGACGCCGAGGGCGGCTCGAACATCTCCGGCCCCGACTTCGCGGTCGCGGTCGTCGACGAGGTCGAGACCCCGCGCCACCACCGCGAGCACATCGGGATCGCCTACTGAGGATCGACCGAGGATCCAGGGCCGGCGGCGCTCAGGCGAAGTCCGCCAGCAGCGGCGGGCACATCTCGTCGAGGGTCCGGCCCGCCCAGTCGACCTGCGGGGCGACCTGCCACATCCGCCGGGCAGCGTCCTGGACGCCGCGGGAGAGCTCGGTCTCGTCCGCCCAGTCGATCACCCGGTCGCGCATCACCCACGCGCCGTCGACCATGACGTCCCTGAGGTCCCCCTCGGTGCCGTAGTACACCAGCGTGCGCAGCGGGTCGCGCAGCGGGCTCATCCTGGGCGTCGCGGTGTCCCAGAACAGCAGGTCGGCCTTGGCGCCGCGCTCGATCCTGCCCAGGTCGGGACGCCCGAGGCTGTCGGCCGCCTTCACGGTGGCGGCGTCGAAGACGTCACGGGCGGTGCTCACGTCGGACCGTCGCGACGCGATCTTGCCGGTGACCGCGGTCCAGCGCATCCCCTCGATCATCGACTGGGGCGCCGTGTCCGTGCCCAGGCACATGCGGACCCCGGCGTCGAGATAGCGGCTGAAGGACTCCATCACGAAGCCCCGCCGCGCGAAGCACCAGCAGCTGTACGCCACGGCGGCATCGGTCTCGGCCAGCAGGCGCAGGTCGTCTCCGGCGAAGTTGACCCAGCTGTGGCCGGTGGTGAAGATGCCGTGCCCGATGATGACGCGCCGGGACAGGAAGTCGATCGAGTGCAGCCACTCGATGGGGGTGAGCCCGTGCCGCCGGGTCATCTCGTTGAACTCCCACACGCCCTGCGCGGCGTGGATGCTGACCGGGACGTCGAGCTCGTCGGCCGCCAGGGCGGTCTCCCGCAGCAGCCGCTCGCTGCAGGTGTCCACCTGCGCCGGGGCCAGGAAGCCCCGGACCAGGCCGTCGGGGCCCTGGTCCAGGCGCTCGACCAGCTCGACCGCACGCGAGAAGGCCCGCTCTCCGGCCGCCTCGTCCCAGTCGTACTCGACCCTGCGGCCGTCGGGGGTGTGCCACCGCCCGGAGCGGTAGGTCTCGCCGACGTAGCAGCGCACGCCGGCCCGCTCGGCGGCCTCGGCGACGTACTCGCTCGTGTCCCCGATCTCCATCACCGTGGTCGCCCCGCCACGGACGACCTCGGGCAGCGAGTAGTCGACGCAGAGCCGCTTCGCCTGCGCGTCCAGGCCGGCGATCTCCAGCGGCAGGATCTCGATCAGCCCGGTCAGCCAGAACTGCCGGTTGCCGATGTCCTCCTGGACCGACTTGTCCACGGGCGAGGAGTGCAGGTGCGCGTGCGTGCTGATGAAGCCGGGGGTGACCAGCGTCTCCGGGAGGTCGACCACCCGGTCCACCTCCTCGGGAAGGGTGGGCCCGACGTGGACGACCGAGCTCCCCGACACGACGACGACGCCGTCGCGGAGCAGCCGGTGCTCGCCGTCCTGGAAGGCGATGATCCAGGGCGCTCGGTAGGCGGTCGTCGTCACGTCGCGGCTCCAGGGGTGTCGGCGGTCGGTGGGCAAGCCTGACACATCACCGCGCCGCCGGCGCCGCGCTCAGAGCCCCTGGGCCAGCCGGTAGTACGCCGCGTTCCACCGCAGCTCCTGCGTGAACCGGCGGGGCGTGGTGTCGGCGCCGATGTGGGCCAGCTCGGTGCCGGTCATCTCGGCCAGGTCCCACAGGTGCTCGGCGTCGAGCGCCGTCGACAGCACGGTGTGGTGCGGGGCGCCGGCGGCGAGCCAGGACTCCGTCGACGTACCCAGGTCGGGCGCGGGGCGCCAGACCGCGCGGGCGACGGGCAGCCTGGGGAGCGGGGCCAGGGGAGGGACCACCTCGATGTCGTTGGCCACCAGGCGGAAGCGCTCGCCCATGTCGGCCATCCCCACCACGACGCCCGGCCCGGGAGCGGCGTCGAAGACCAGCCGGACCGGGTCCTCCCGGGCGCCGATGGACAGCGGGTGGACCTCCACGCGCGGGCGGCTGCCGGCGATGCTGGGACAGACCTCGAGCATGTGCGCGCCGAGGATCAGCTCCTCCCCGGGGACGAGGTGGTAGGTGTAGTCCTCCATGAAGGACGTGCCACCCGGCAGGCCGTCCGCGACCACCTTGAGGGTGCGCAGCAGCAGCGAGGTCTTCCAGTCGCCCTCCCCGCCGAACCCGTAGCCGTCGGCCATCAGCCGCTGCACGGCCAGGCCCGGGAGCTGCCGCAGCCCGCCGAGGTCCTCGAAGTTCGTGGTGAACGCGGTGAAGCCGCCGTCGTCGAGGAAGCCGCGCAGGCCGAGCTCGATCCGCGCGCCGTAGCGCAGCGACTCGTGCCGGTCGCCCTTCGGCGTCAGCTCGTCGGCGACGTCGTAGGTGTCGAGGTAGGTCGACACCAGCTCGTCGACGTCGCCGTCGGGTATGGCGTCCACGCGGGCGACGAGGTCGTTGACGCCGTAGGTGTTGACCGAGGCGCCGAACCGGAGCTGGGCCTCGACCTTGTCGCCCTCGGTGACCGCGACGTCGCGCATGTTGTCGCCGAACCGGGCCATCCGCAGCGTGCG
>JAICKK010000113.1 GCA_025927955.1 Nocardioidaceae bacterium | reverse complement strand
CTCCGTGCTCGCCGAGCGGATCGACGAGCTCCTCGACGAGCTGCTGGAGGCCACCGAGGGCATGAGCACCATCCCGGTGATGAGCCCCGTCGCCCTGCAGGACAACGACCCCCTCGAGCAGCCGATCGTCGAGGAGTTCCGGGCCGGCACCATGACGCTGTCGTGGGACGCGGCCGACGAGCGCGTCGTGGTCGAGGTCTTCCCGCTCACCGAGGCGAGCGTGGTCGAGCCCGGCACCCCGGAGGAGGAGATCGAGGAGCCCGAGCCCGAGGAGGTGCTGGTCGTCCGGCTCCCCGCCGGGCTGGCCCGCGCCTTCAGCGCCCGGGCGCAGGCCGTGGTCTCCGCCGGCCGGGAGCCCTGCCCGTTCTGCGGGGGCCCGCTGGACCCGTCGGGCCACCTCTGTGTGCGTGCCAACGGCTTTCGGCGGACCACGGCGCCGCCCGCGCCATGAGCCTTCCGGCCGGTGGTGTCCCCGTGCGCGACGAGGATCTGCTCACCCGCGGCGAGATCGAGATCACCGGTCGCATCATGACCGCCTCCAACGCCACCTTCTTCGGCACCGCCAGCCTCGACGGCGAGAGCATCTCCTGCGTCTACAAGCCGGTCGCCGGTGAGCGCCCGCTGTGGGACTTCCCCGACGGCACGCTGGCCGGGCGCGAGGTGGCCGCCCACGCCGTGTCCGAGGCGCTCGGCTGGTCCGTCGTACCCCCCACCTTCCTGCGCGGCGACGCACCCGCCGGCCCCGGCATGGTCCAGGCCTGGCGCGAGCCGGACCCCGCGCAGAACCCCGTGGACCTGGTGCCGGAGGGCGAGACGCCGCAGGGCTACCTCCACGTCCTCGACGCGTACGACGCCCGCGACCGTCCCGTCTCGCTCGTCCACGAGGACAGCGCCCCGCTGCGCCGGATGGCCGTCTTCGACGTGCTCGTCAACAACGCCGACCGCAAGGGCGGCCACGTGCTGGCCATGACCGACGGGCACCGCTTCGGCGTCGACCACGGCGTCACCTTCAACGTCGACGACAAGCTGCGCACCGTCCTGTGGGGCTGGGCCCACGAGCCGCTGGACCCCGGTGACGCCGCCACCGTCCGCGGTCTGCTCGACCTGCTGTGCACCGCGGGCAGCGACCTCGTCGCACTGCTGCTGGATCTCGTCCAGCCCGCCGAGGTGGCCGCGACCCGCCGTCGCGCCGAGATGCTGCTGCGGCGCAACGTGATGCCGGTCCCGAGCAGGGGCCGTCCCTCGATCCCGTGGCCGGCCTTCTGAGGGCTCCGGTTAGGCTTCGAGGCATGCGTGCGTGGACGAGCCCCGACGTGCCCGGGCTCGCCGTCGCGGACCCGGCCGGGTCGGTGCGCGTGCACGACACCGCCTCCGGCGAGCTGCGGCTGACCCGGCCCGGTGACGTGGCCCGGCTCTACGTCTGCGGCATCACCCCCTACGACGCCACCCATCTGGGGCACGCCGCGACGTACGTGGCGTTCGACCTGCTCAACCGGGCGTGGCGCGACTCCGGCCACGAGGTCCGCTACGTCCAGAACGTCACCGACGTCGACGACCCGCTGCTCGAGCGGGCCGCCGCCACCGGCGTCGCCTGGGACGACCTCGCGGAGCGGGAGACCGAGCTGTTCCGCACCGACATGAGCGCGCTGCGCGTGCTCGCTCCCGACGCGTACGTCGGCGCGGTCGAGTCGATCCCGTTCGACGTCGAGCTGATCGAGCGGCTGCAGGAGCGGGGGCACGTCTACGACCTCGACGGGGACCTCTACTACGACGTGCACGCTGATCCGCGCTTCGGGAACGTCTCTCGGCTGAGCGAGGCGCAGATGCTGGAGGTCTTCGCCGAGCGTGGCGGCGACCCCGACCGGCCCGGCAAGAAGCACCCCCTCGACTGTGTGCTGTGGCAGGCCGAGCGTCCCGGTGAGCCCTCCTGGAAGACCGCGCTCGGCCGCGGGCGTCCCGGCTGGCACGTCGAGTGCTCCTCGATCGCCGTGCACCACCTCGGTCACGACTTCGACGTCCAGGGCGGCGGCAGCGACCTGGCCTTCCCGCACCACGAGATGAGCGCCGGGCACGCGCAGGCCGCGTACGACGGGGAGCGGTTCGCCCAGGCGTACGTGCACGCCGGGATGGTCGGCTACGAGGGCGCGAAGATGTCGAAGTCCCGCGGGAACCTGGTGCTGGTCTCGCGGCTGCGGGAGGCCGGCGTGGACCCGATGGTCATCCGGGTGGCGCTGCTGGCCCACCACTACCGCTCCGACTGGGAGTGGACCGACGACGAGCTGGACACCGCCCGGCGGCGGCTGGACGCCTGGCGCTCCGCCGTGGGCTCGGCGTCCCGGGCGCAGGCGGAGGCCCTCGTGCCCGCCGTACGCGACGCGCTGGCCGAGGACCTCGACGCCCCGGCAGCCCTCGCGGCCGTCGACGCGTGGGCCGGCTCCGAGCCCGGCGACGGCTCGGGCTCGGGCCTCGTGCGGGACCTGCTCGACGCCCGCCTCGGCATCCTGCTCTGATCAGCGCAGGGTGCGGGGACAGGCCAGCGTGTAGCTCGTCGACGCGGTGCGGTGGTTCGGGCTGTCCACGACGAGCGAGACCCGGCCGCTCACCCGCCGTCCCGGCGTCACCAGGAGCCGCGGCTTGACCCGAACGGGTTGAGTGCCGCCGCTGTGGAACGCGAGGGTCGACGTGCCCGTGCGCCAGCCGAGGTACCGGTCCTCCCAGTGGTAGACGACGCGCGCCCGCCCGTCGGTGCTCACCGAGGCCGTGAAGACGACCGGCACCTGGCGCCCGCACCGGACCACGTGCTCGGGACGGTTCACCCGCACGCGCGTCACGCTGGGCGCGGAGGCCCCGAACAGGACCACCCACGCCATCACGGCGATGGCGAGCACCAGTAGGCCACCAGCCACTCCCGCCACGACAGGGACGCCGACGACGCCGGTCCGCCCCGCCGGCGGGAGCTCCCGACCGGGGGTCGCCAGACCCGATGGGCCGGCCCCCGCGCCGGCGGGTGCGACCGGCGGGGGCCTCACGGTCGAACGCAGTGGGGAGGCCATGGACCGCTCGGCCACGAACCCGCTCTCGTCGGCGAGGAACCGGCCATAGGTCCCCAGTGCGGCGGCTCGCGCCCTGTCGAGGTCGTCGTGATGCGGTGTCAGGGTGCCCGAGGTGGCACAGGCGATGCCAAAGAGGATCTCCAGCGGCCGACCGTGCTCGTCGAGCATCGTCCCCTCGACGGCGTCGCGGGCATCGGACCCGTCCACGCGCTCCGTGCGGTACGCGCAGCAAAGAGAGCCGATCCCGGGAACGGGGATGGTGACGACGCGCGCCGTGCCGCTCCCCGCGTCGTCGCCACCCAGGCCTTCCGCCAGCACCCCGACCTGGTGAGTCTCGACGAGCAGGTCCGGAGCGAGCAGCACGCTGTAGCCCCTTCGTCGACCGCGCGCGACCAGGAAGGGCCAGCCCCGGACGGTCTGGGTCGGCCCGGGCAACGCTCACCGCCCGGTGCTCAGCCGAGACGCCGGCAGATCTGTCTCGATGCGCGCCAGCGCCGCACAGAAGTCCTCGACCACCCGACCCTGGGCCGCCCCCAGGGTCGGGGCGTCGCGTGCTGCCGGGCCGCTCCCCAGGAGCAGGCCCTGCCAGTCGAGGAACATGCCGGCGAGAGAGCCGCCTCCGGGGCCGAGGACCTGGTCGAGCAACCGTCGCAGCCGGACGCCGGCAGGATGTGCCAGGAACGTCGTGAGCGCGCGGTCCGCGTCGGGGGGATCCAGCCGGGCACGGGCGCGAGCAGCCTTGGTGACCGCGCCGTCGAGCCTCGGGTCGAGAAGCGAGCGGACGTGGTCGAACAGGTCCGGCAGCACCGCGGCCAACGGCACCTCGACGTTGGTCGGTCGGAGTCGGCCGTCGCTTCGCTTGACGACGTGGCCGCGGTCGTCGATCGTCGCGAAGTCCGGGCCGACCGCGCTCACCGGGATGAGCCGCACCACCCGGTTCCCGAAGCTGTGCGCGTCGACCAGGGCGCGCATCTGGTCGCTGTCCATGAGCGCCGCACTGACCAGCGCGAGCCGGGTCGCGTCGTCGGCGTCGGGCGGCTCGCCGAACCCCCGGAGCAGATCCCATTTCGTGAGGGCGAAATGGATCGGGCACGTGGCGCCGGCCATCATGCCGATCATCGGCTGCAAGGAGCTGCGGAAGTAGCGGCGGCCCTCGGGCTCGTTCCTCATGTACTGCAGGACGCGGAGGCCGTCGAGCATGCCGAGCAGCCCGTGCGCCGAGGCGATGTGCCCCTCGAGCGCCCGGAGGGTGGTCGCGCCCGCCTCCGGCTCCGCCTCGAGGAGCTCGCCCGCGTAGTCCAGATAGCTGATGCGGAGGATCTGGTGCTTGGTGCCGCTCCTGAAGGCGACGCAGTCGAAGACCAGCTCACGGGACTCGCCCGAGCGGGTTCCCCGGGGCCAGGGCTCCCTCGTGTCGCTGACCTCGTCGAAGACCCGGCTGAGGTAGACACGGTGGGCGGCGCTCGTCTCGAGGAAGAACGCGTGCTCGGGCATCGGCACGTGCAGCGTGTGGAACATGCTCGAGAGGAAGACCGTCTTGCCCGTCCCGGCGACGCCGAGGACCACCAGCCGCAGGGTCGGCGGCACGTGCTGCGTCTCGCGGTGCGGTGGCACGCCCGTGACCGGCCGGACCAGGCTGCTGCCGGGTACCGACGTCCTCGCTGGCCGCGGAGCGCCACCCCCGTCTCGCGCGAAGACGCGGCCCCGCAGGGCGAACGCGTGCGCCGACGCCACCAGGGCGACGAGAAGAGCCAGGGCCCGGGCGACTCCCCGGGTCTCGTAGCCGCGCGACATCGCGACGAAGACGACCACCGCGAGCAGGTAGGCCGCCCCCGCGGCCGCCAGCCGGGGGCTGCGGAGGCGGACGGCCGCGTGCAGGGACGGGACCGGCGCCAGCAGGCCGATGGTCGCCAGCGGAAGGCACGCCCACAACAGCGACCATGCCGGGACGGGCTCGGCGACGGGATGCGCCACGGCGGTCGGTCCTGTCACGACCGCGGGCTCAACCAGGACGGGGCCTGGCGCGGTAGCGGGTCTCGCCGCCTCCGGGACCGGCTCGGGGTGGGGGTGCGGTACCGGCGGCGGGGTGGCGGCCGCGGCCTGCGGGGCCGGCTCCGGTAGGGGATCCGCGTCCGCGACCACCTCGGCCTCGACCGTGACGACCGCCTCGCCGGTCGCGCTCCGAAGCGTCAGGCTGCCGTGCAGCCGGCCCGGTCTCCGGGTGTCGACGTACACGTCGACCGCCGCACCGTCCTCGCCCACCCGCAGCCAGCTGTCGGAGACGACCGGGCTGCAGACGCGTGCGAGGGGCGCGCCGAGCAGGTGGACGCTCGCGTGGGGGGAGGGCGCCCCTGCCGGCACGGCCGGCAGCCGGACCGTCTGCACATCGGTCGTGACCACAGCCTCGGCGGCGGCCGCCTGTGCCAGCTCCGCGACGTGCCCGATGTCGGTCCTGGCCATCTCCGTGAGGGCCTCGAACGCCCCGGCGGCCGCCGGCAGGTTGTCGCTGAGCAGCCTGGTCCGGAGCTCGCCGATCGCTCCGATCCGGCTGTACATGTTGGCGTCGTGGATGGCCGCCTCCAGATCGGGCGGCATCGGCGCCGCCTTGATCCGGCGTCGTCGGCTGCGAGCAAGGTAGAGCTCGCCCTGCATCTCGATGTCACGGCTCGGCGTCTGGTGGGGGTTCCTCTCCCGCACCTGGTCGAAGACGTAGTCGTACAGCTCGTTGAGCGAGACCTGGCCGTCCTCGTCGCGATCCGCCTCGCCCGTCTTGAGGCCGCGGACGAGGGCAGAGGTGAACACCGATGGCTCCAGGTCCTGCTCGTCCGCCAGCCGGTCGCCCTCGAAGGCGTACTCGATGGCGCTGGAAGCGGTGATGACGGCCCGGCCACGGCCGCTGCCAAGACGCTCCTGCGGGAAGCTGTCGAGCACTTGCGCGTCGCCGGCCGCCCGCACCGCCACGCCGCGGCCGTAGGCACCCCCGTAGCAGCAGTCCAGCAGGAGTACCACGCTGCGCGCCCTGCTGCCGCGGATGCACCGCTGCACGAAGTCGGCCGGCACTCCGCTCGACGCCAGCCGGTCCGGTCGGGTGTTCCGCATGGCGAAGAAGAGCTCGCCGGAGTCGCTCTTCAAGCCGTGGCAGGACAAGTGCAGCAGGACCAGGTCCTCCGGCTTGCTCTCGGAGAACAGCTCCTCGATGTGCCCCTGGACGACGTGTGCGGGCTCGTCCTGCACCACCATCACATCGAAGCGGCCGATGTCGGGGTCGGCGAGCACCTCCGCGAGGGCCGCGGCATCGGCGGCAGGGGACCGCAGGCGGCTCAGGCCCTCGTTGTCGTACTCGCCGTTGGCGACGATCAGGGCTCTTCGTCTGCCGTCCATGTCCCCTCGGACCTCACCGAGTGACGCTGGATGAACACGTCGAGCAGCCGGGCCTCGTCCACCCGCGAGACTCCGGAGATCTCGACTGAGTCACCGTCGATCTCCATCCTGATCGACCGTGGCGCGTCTTCGCGTCCCCTGGACAGCCACCCGACGACGGTGGCGACCACCGCCCGGAGCCCTTGCGCCGACTGCCCGAGCGCGACCGCGAGCCCTCCGACCGCCGCCGCGTCGAGGCCGCGCGCACCCTCGGGCGCGGGGCCGCCGGGGAGCGGCCGGACATCGGTGACCTCGAGCTGCAGCAGCTCCTCGCGCAGGAGGCCCGTGAGCTCGTCGGCGCGCCACGCGTCCGCGCCGTGCTCGGAAAGGAGGACGCGCAGCTCGCCGGCCACAGGAGGCTCCCTCCGTTCGTGTGCGGACGGACCGGTCCCCGGCACGTGCGGTTCGCCCGGGCCGTGACCTTTACCGACACGCTGGCCCGGGCCGACCGGATCCGCAATGCCCCGGGCAGGTGGTTTCGGCCTGGCCCGGTCGGGCCCCGGGACGCAGCGCTCGCCACACCAACGCAGGGCGCCCACGGCGGCGGCAGGAACCACCGGACGGGGCGACGCTGACGATCCGGCGTGGGCCGCCGCGGGGGTCGTGCTGGACGCCTCCGCCCGGCACCGGACGCCGGAGCCGCTGCGTCGCGCGCGAGAGGTCGCCCGCCGGGCCCGCGCTGACCCGTCGGTAGGTCAGTCCGTGCCGCTGTCGCGACGCTTCAGGTAGCGCTCGAACTCGCGGGCGATGGCCTCGCCGCTGGCGGCCGGGTCGTCGGCGGTGTCCCGGGTCTCCTCGAGGGCCCGGACGTAGTCGCCGATCTCCTCGTCCTCCTCGGAGAGCTCGTCGACGCCGCGCTCCCAGGCGCGGGCCTCCTCGGGGAGGTCGGCCAGCGGGATGCTCACCTCGAGCAGGTCCTCGAGCTGGCCGAGCAGCGCCATCGTCGCCTTCGGGCAGGGCGGCTGGGCGACGTAGTGCGGGACCGCGGCCCAGAACGAGGCCGCGGGCATGTCCACCTGCGTGCAGGCGTCCTGGAACACCCCGACGATGCCGGTGGGACCCTCGTAGTTGGACTGCTCGAGCTTGAGCCGGTCGGCGATGTCGGGCTCCGTCGCGGTGCCGGAGACCGGGATCGGCCGGGTGTGCGGCGTGTCCGCGAGCAGCGCGCCGAGGGTGACCACCAGCTGCGCCCCGAGCTCCTCGGCGGCGGCCAGCAGCTCGGCGCAGAACTGGCGCCAGCGCATGTTGGGCTCGATGCCGCGCAGCAGGATCACGTCGCGCAGCGCGCCCGGCGGCGAGCACACCGACAGCTGGGTCGACGGCCACGTGATCCGGCGCATGCCGTCCTCGGACGTCGAGACCATGGGTCGGTTGACCTGGAAGTCGTAGAAGTCCTCGGGGTCCATGGCGGCGACCACCCGCGCGTGCCACACCTTGGCGAGGTGGTCGACCACCGACGAGGCGGCGTCGGCGGCGTCGTTCCAGCCCTCGAAGGCCGCGATGAGGACCGGCGACCTCAGCTCGGGGACCTCCTCGATCTCGATCACCCGCTCAGCGTAGTCCGGACGGGGCGAAGCCGGTCGTAACCGGCCGAGCCGGACGCTCGGCACGGGGCGCGCCACGATGCGGAACCTCCGGCGGACCCGAGGGTGTCCGCGCCTAGGCTGGTCGGGCGCGCCCGGCGCTGTCCCGACCCCCGAAGGACCCCGTGACCGACCAGACCCGTCCCGACGCCACTGCGACGCTGACCGCTGCCCTGCGCGAGCGGGTGCTCGTCATGGACGGCGCCATGGGGACGATGATCCAGCGGCACGACCTGAGCGAGGCGGACTACCGCGGCGACCGGTTCGCGGAATGGCCGCGCGACGTGCGCGGGAACGCCGACCTGCTCAGCCTGACCCGGCCCGACGTCGTCCGCGGCATCCACCGTGCCTACCTCGAGGCCGGGTCGGATCTCGTCGAGACCAACACGTTCAGCGCCCAGCGCATCTCCCAGGCCGACTACGGCATGGAGGAACTGGCCTACGAGATGAACCTCGAGTCGGCGCGGCTGGCGCGGGAGGCGTGCGACCTCGTCAGCGCCCAGACCCCCGACCGGCCGCGCTGGGTCGTCGGAGCACTGGGCCCGACGAACACCACGGCGTCGATCTCGCCGGACGTCAACGACCCGGCGAAGCGAAACGTCACCTACGACCGGCTGGTCGAGGCCTACCTCGAGCAGGCCCGCGGCCTGGTCGACGGCGGCGCCGACGTGCTGCTGGTCGAGACGATCTTCGACACGCTCAACGCGAAGGCCGCGATCTTCGCGCTCGAGACGCTGTTCGAGCAGCGCGAGCGGCGCTGGCCGGTGGTCATCTCCGGCACCATCACCGACGCCTCGGGCCGCACCCTGTCCGGACAGGTCACCGAGGCGTTCTGGCACTCCGTCCGTCACGCCCGGCCCCTGGCCGTCGGCCTCAACTGCGCCCTGGGCGCGGCCGAGATGCGCCCGTACATCGCGGAGCTGTCGCGGGTCGCCGACACGTTCGTGTCGTGCTACCCCAACGCCGGCCTGCCCAACGCCTTCGGTGAGTACGACGAGGCGCCCGACGAGACCGCCGCAGTGCTCGAGGAGTTCGCCGCCAGCGGCCTGGTCAACCTGCTCGGCGGCTGCTGCGGCACGACGCCGGAGCACATCGAGGCGATCGCCCGAGCGGCGAAGGGCAAGCCGCCGCGAACGGTGCCGGCCGTCGAGCCCGCGCTGCGGCTGGCGGGTCTCGAGCCGTTGACGGTCACCGCGGAGTCGCTGTTCGTCAACGTGGGCGAGCGCACCAACATCACCGGGTCGGCGCGGTTCCGCCGGCTCATCAAGGAGGGCGACTACGCCACCGCCCTCAGCGTCGCCCGCCAGCAGGTCGAGTCCGGGGCGCAGGTCATCGACGTCAACATGGACGAGGGGATGATCGACGGCGTCGAGGCCATGGACCGGTTCCTCAAGATGGTCGCGGGCGAGCCCGACATCTCGCGGGTCCCGTTGATGGTCGACTCCTCGAAGTGGGAGGTCATCGAGGCCGGCTTGAAGTGCGTGCAGGGCAAGCCGATCGTGAACTCGATCTCCATGAAGGAGGGCGAGCAGAAATTCGTCGAGCAGGCGCGCCTGTGCCGCAAGTACGGCGCGGCCGTCGTCGTGATGGCCTTCGACGAGGACGGACAGGCCGACAACCTCGACCGCCGCAAGGCGATCTGCCGGCGCGCGTACGACCTGCTCGTCGACGAGGTCGGATTCCCCCGCGAGGACGTGATCTTCGACCCCAACATCTTCGCGATCGCGACCGGCATCGACGAGCACTCGAACTACGGGGTGGAGTACATCGAGGCGACCCGGTGGATCAAGGCGAACCTCCCCGGGGCGCTCGTGTCCGGCGGCGTGTCCAACGTGTCCTTCTCGTTCCGCGGCAACAACCCGGTGCGCGAGGCGATCCACTCGGTCTTCCTCTACCACGCGATCCGGGCGGGCATGGACATGGGCATCGTCAACGCGGGCGCGCTCGCCGTGTACGACGATATCGACCCCGAGCTGCGCGAGCGGATCGAGGACGTCGTCCTCAACCGGCGCTCGGACAACACGGAGCGGCTGCTGGAGATCGCGCCCGACTTCGCCGGCGACGGCGTGCAGCAGGAGGCCGCCACCCAGGAGTGGCGCTCCCTGCCGGTCGCCGAACGCATCATCCACGCGCTGGTCAAGGGCATCGACGAGCACGCCGAGACCGACACCGAGGAGCTGCGCGCGGACGTCACCGCCCGCGGCGGGCGCACCATCGAGGTGATCGAGGGGCCGCTGATGGACGGCATGAACGTCGTCGGCGACCTGTTCGGCGCCGGGAAGATGTTCCTGCCCCAGGTGGTGAAGTCGGCCCGGGTGATGAAGAAGGCCGTGGCCTACCTGATCCCGTTCATCGAGGCCGAGAAGAAGCCTGGTGATGCGCAGGAGAAGAAGGGCACGATCGTGATGGCCACGGTCAAGGGCGACGTCCACGACATCGGCAAGAACATCGTCGGCGTGGTCCTGCAGTGCAACAACTACGAGGTCATCGACCTCGGCGTGATGGTCCCGGCCCAGAAGATCATCGACACCGCCCGGGAGGTCGATGCCGACCTCATCGGCCTGTCCGGCCTCATCACCCCGTCCCTCGACGAGATGGTCGGCTTCGCCGCCGAGATGCAGCGGCTGGGCTTCGAGATACCGCTTCTGGTGGGGGGTGCGACCACCTCGCGCGCCCACACGGCGGTCAAGGTGGACCCGAAGTACGACGGGCCCGTGGTGTGGGTCAAGGACGCCTCCCGGTCGGTCCCCGTCGCCTCGTCGCTGCTGTCGGCGGAGCGCCGCGGCAAGCTGCTGGCCGACGTGAGAGCCGACTACGACTCGATCCGTGAGCGGCACGCCGCCAAGCGCAACGACCGCGAGATGCTCACGCTCGAGCAGGCGAGGGCGAACCGGACCCCCGTCGACTGGGACGGCTACCTTCCGCCCGCCCCGCGCCGGGCACTGGTCACCACCGACGGTCCTCTCGTCCTGCACGACTACTCGCTGACCGAGCTGCGCGACTACATCGACTGGCAGCCGTTCTTCAACGCGTGGGAGATGAAGGGACGGTTCCCCGACATCCTCAACAACCCGGCCACCGCCGAGGCGGCCCGGCCGCTGTACGACGACGCCCAGAGGATGCTCGACCGGATCGCCGAGGAGGGCTGGCTGCGTGCCGACGGGGTGCTCGGGTTCTTCCCGGCCAATGCGGTCGGCGACGACCTCGAGCTCTACACCGACGGCTCGCGCACCGACGTACGCGCCACCCTGCACCACCTGCGCCAGCAGGGGCGGCACCGAGACGGGGTGCCGAACCGGGCGCTCTCGGACTTCGTCGCGCCCCGCGAGACCGGGCTGCCCGACCACGTCGGCGCCTTCGCGGTGACCGCGGGGCACGGCAGCCAGGAGCGGGTGACGGCCTTCAAGGCCGACCTCGACGACTACTCCGCGATCCTGGTCGAGGCGCTGGCCGACCGGCTCGCCGAGGCGTTCGCCGAGCGGCTGCACGAGCGGGTGCGCACCGAGCTGTGGGGCTACGCGCCCGAGGAGCACTTGGACAACGAGGGCCTGCTCAAGGAGCGCTACCAGGGCATCCGGCCCGCGCCCGGCTACCCGGCGTGCCCCGACCACACGGAGAAGGCCACCCTGTGGGACCTGCTCGACGTCGAGGCCCGCACCGGCATCCAGCTGACCGACAACATGGCGATGTGGCCGGGTGCCGCGGTCAGCGGCTGGTACCTCTCCCACCCGCAGTCGCAGTACTTCGTGGTGGGGCGTGTCGGCAAGGACCAGGTCGAGGACTACTCCGCCCGCACCGGCCGCCCGCTCGCCACCACCGAGCGGTGGCTGTCGGCGAGCCTCGGCTACGAGCCCGAGGACTGACCCAGGAGCATCGTGCCGGTCGACCTGGGCGAGAGGGTCCCGGTCCCGGTCAAGGCGCGGGTGCATCAGGTCGTCGATGCCCGGTCGTGCCGGGTGCCTGTGCCTGGCCGTCGGTGCAGACCCGCGGGACATAGCGGTGCTGGCGGATGCCCGCGCACCCTGGCTCTAAGGTGAGTCGTCGCACCGCTGATCGCGTGGAGCAATTCGGAGGGCAAACTGAGTACCGCCAAGCCTGGAGGGCCTGCAGGTCGGAGGCCGGAGGGGGCAGCACCGCTGCCCGAGGCCGTGCTGTGGGACATGGACGGCACGCTCGTCGACACCGAGCCGGACTGGATCGCCGCGGAGTTCGAGCTGGTCGAGGAGCACGGCGGGACGTGGTCGGAGGAGGACGCGCTCAACCTCGTCGGGAACGACCTGCTGGTCTCCGGG
>JAICKK010000063.1 GCA_025927955.1 Nocardioidaceae bacterium | reverse complement strand
GTCCCTGCGCGAGGCCCTCTTCACCGGCGGGGTGCCCCCGGTCGGGCGCCCCGTCGACGAGGTGTACGCCGCGACGTACGCGACCATGCGCGAGCGCAACCGCCGCTACTACGAGCGCTACCCCGGCGACCTCGACCGCGTCCGGGCGCTGCACGACCGTGCCGACGCGGGCGAGCTCCTGCTGCCCGACGGGGGCCAGGTGACGTCGAGGAGGCTGCGCAGCGTCGGCAGCGCGCTGGGGATGAGCGACGGCGCCGAGCGGCTGCACTACCTGCTCGAGCTCGACCCTTCCTCACCGGCGTTCGGCTTCGACCTCATGGCCGCGCTGCCCTTCCACGCGCGCAACCCGCTGTACGTCGTGGTGCACGAGGCCTGCTACGCCGACGGCGGCGCGACCCGCTGGTCCGCGCAGCGGGTGATGCCCGAGGACTTCCGCCACGACCGCACCCTGTTCACCGGCGAGCACGTCTTCGAGTGGACCCTGGAGGACGACCCGCGGCTGGCTCCGCTGCGATCCGCCGCCGGCCTGCTCGCCGAGCACGACTGGTCCGCGCTCTACGACGCCGACGTGCTGGGCTCGCTCGACGTCCCGAGCGCGGCGGCCGTGTACGCCGAGGACGCCTACGTCGACCGGCGGTTCTCCGAGGAGACCGCGCGGCTGGTGCCGTCCATGCGGATGTGGCTGACCAACGAGTACGAGCACAACGGCCTGCGAGCCGACGGCGGGCGCATCCTGGACCGGCTCATCGGGCTGGCCCGCGGATCTCTCTGACCGCTGTGCTGTCTGCGCTCGCTGCACCGGACGGTCCAGCCCGGCACCCCACTCGGCGGGGTGCAGAGGTGCAGATGCGCCGACTCGGCGGTGGGGGCTGGCTACGCTCGCGGCATGACCACCCACGTCGACGTCCTCGTCGTCGGCGCCGGGCTCTCCGGGATCGGGGCCGCCTGCCACCTCTCGGCCCGGCTGCCGGGCACGTCGTACGCGGTGCTCGAGGCGCGCGAGGCCATCGGCGGCACCTGGGACCTCTTCCGCTACCCGGGGGTGCGGTCGGACTCCGACATGTACACGCTCGGCTACCGGTTCCGGCCGTGGACGGGGGAGCGGGCGATCGCCGACGGGGCCACGATCCTTCGCTACGTGAGGGAGACGGCCCGGGAGCACGGGATCGAGGACAGGATCGAGTACGGCGTGCGCGTGGACCGCGCCGAGTGGTCCAGTGACGAGGCGCGGTGGACCGTGCACGCGACCCGGCGCGGGGAGCCCGAGGTGTGGAGCTGCCGGTTCCTGTGGTCGTGCTCGGGCTACTACCGCTACGACGAGGGCTACTCGCCGCACTTCGAGGGGGTCGAGGACTTCGAGGCGGCCGGGGGGCGGGTCGTGCATCCCCAGCACTGGCCCGGCGACCTCGACCTCCAGGGCAGGAAGGTGGTGGTCATCGGCAGCGGCGCCACGGCCGTGACCCTGGTCCCCGCCCTGGTCGCGACGGCCGCCCGGGTGACCATGCTGCAGCGCTCACCGTCGTACGTCGTGTCGCTGCCCGGCGTCGACCGTCTCGCGGTGACCCTGCGCGCTCGGCTGCCGCCGCGGGCGGCGTACAGCCTCGTCCGCTGGAAGAACGTGCTCGTGACCACGGCGACCTACCAGCTCAGCAGGCACCGGCCCGAGCTGATGAAGAGGCTGGTGAGGAGAGCCGCCACCCGCCGGCTTCCGGAAGGGTTCGACGTCGACACCCACTTCACCCCCGCCTACGAGCCCTGGGACCAGCGGCTGTGCCTGGTGCCGGACGGCGACCTGTTCCGCGCGATCCGCGACGGGAAGGCCGAGGTGGTCACCGACCACGTCGACCGGCTCACCGGCCGGGGGGTCCGGCTGGTGTCCGGTCGTGAGCTCGAGGCGGACGTGGTGGTCACCGCCACCGGCCTGAACCTGCTTCCGTTCGGCGGCATCCGGCTGGTGGTGGACGGGGAGGAGGTGCGGCTGCCCGACACCACGGCCTACCTCGCGATGATGCTCTCGGGAGTGCCCAACTTCGCCTACGTCATCGGCTACACCAACGCCTCGTGGACGTTGAAGGCGGACCTGGTCAGCGGCTACGTCTGCCGGCTGCTGGCGTACCTGCGCGACCACGGCTACGACACCGTCGTGCCCGTCCCCGGCGCTGACCTCGGTGAGCGGCCGTTCCTCGACCTCGACTCCGGCTACGTGCGGCGGTCGCTGCACCTGCTGCCGAAGCAGGGCTCGCGGGCACCGTGGCGGCTGCGCCAGAGCTACCTGCGGGACCTGATGACCGTTCGTCGCGGGGCGCGGACCCACGAGGCGCTGAGGTTCTCCCGGGTGCGGTCGACGGCGCGCGGCACGCGGCCGGAGGAGGCGAGGGCATGATCGCGGCCCCCGGGTCGCGCGACGTCGTCGTGTGCACCTCGCTGCGGCCGGATCCGGGCGCCGACGCTGGTGCCCGAGCCGACGCTGGTCGAGGTGCCCGAGCCGACGCTGGTCGAGGTGCCCGAGCCGACGCTGGTCGAGGTGCCCGAGCCGACGCTGGTTGAGGTGCCCGAGCCGACGCTGGTTGAGGTGCCCGAGCCCCCAGGGCGAGGGCCTCGAAACCATGGTCAGGTACCCGCGCAGGTGACCATGGTTTCGAGGCTCGCCTAGCGGCTCGCACCTCAACCAACGGGTGGGCTGGCCCAGCGGCTCGCACCTCGACCAACGGGTGGGCTGGCCCAGCGGCTCGCACCTCGACCAACGGGTGGGCGAGGCCTCACCGCAGGTCGCGGGCGGCGGCCACGGTGAGCTGCCTCAGGGTCGTCCCGGGCCTTCCCCGGCCGAACATCAGGTTCACGAAGCCGAAGCGGTTGCCGTCCCGGACCACCGCGACGCCGCCACCGCCGGAGGTGCCGTCGCTCTCGTAGTCCACGAAGTAGGTGCCGGTCGCCGCGCCGACCGTGACCGTCCGGGCAGGCCCGTAGTGGTCGCCCTGGGCCGGGTCCTGCTCGCACGACACGACGTCCCGGATCTCACCGAGCAGCGTCCTGACGTACCGGCTGGTCGCCGTCGCGGTCCTGCCGACCGCGATCGACTCGCTGAGCCACACGTCCTTGTCCTGGGTGCTGGTCCACGTGGCGTCGAGGTATGCCCTGGCGTCACCGGGTGCCGGGTAGGCCTTGGAGCCGGTGATGTTGCGCATCGTCTTCTCGCCGAGGCAGCCCTCGTCGAACCGGCCGGCGTCCCCCAGGAGCTGGTCCCCGCGGCTGCCGACCTCGGCGCTGTCGACGGCGAGCCCGGCCCGGGCGATCTGGTCGAAGCTCAGCAGGGACGCCTGCGTCATGGGCGTCGAGGGGGTGGTGGTCCGGGCGTCCGCGGCGCCGCTCCCGGAGCACAGCAGTCCCACGGTCACTCCGACGGTCGCCGTGGCCGCAAGAGCGGTCTTCCTCAGGGTGCTGGCGCGGTTGGACATGGTGTCTCCCCTTCCGGTGTGGCGGTGCCCTTGTGCACCGCTCTCGTGGAAGGAGATGCCGGCGGGGGACATCCGGTTGGGTCGGTGGGCGAGATTTCTTGCGGGGTGGCTCAACCGAGGCGGGTGGCGGCGGCGAGCGCGAGGCTGCGCAGCTGCCCGGCGTCGGTGCACATGAACACCTCGAGCACCGCGAACCGCCGTCCGTTGCGCAGCACGGCGACGCCACCGCACGGGTCGGCGCCGGACGGTGCCTGTCCGGTCCCGTTGGCGCTGCCGGGGTACTGGCCGAGCCAGGACGCCCAGACGCCCTGCGAGAGCCGCCGGCGGCCCGCGCGTCCGTACACCCAGTGACCCACCGGCTGGTGCTGGCACGTGGTGTGGGCGGCGAGCAACCGGTCGGCGGCGACCTCGGCCGCGCGCGGGGACTGGGCCATGGCCACGAACTCGTTCGCGGTCTCCGTCGTCGAGGGCTCCTCCCAGGTGCCGAACACCTGCGGGTCGTGCCCGGTGATGTCTCCCATGGTGCGCGCACCGACCGTCCGCTCGCCGGTGCACGAGGAGACCGCCAGGTCGGGAGCGGTGTTCCCGTTCTCCGGGTACCGCCTCAGGGACAGGCCGGCCCGGTCGAAGGCCCCCACGGCGACCAGGTCCTCCTCGGTCGGCGGGGTGGTGGGGTACGTCGCCTCGGGAGCCCCGGCCCCGCGGGTGGGCCGCACGGCTCCGTGCGCCGCGGGCGGGGAGCCGCCCGCCGTCCGGTCCGGGAGCAGGAGGCGTCCGGCGCCGAGCCCCAGGGCGAGGGCGGACAGGCACAGGGCGACGGCCGCGCCCCGGCTCACGCGCGCGTGCCGGCGTGCGGCCCGGGACGGCCGCGGCCTCACGGCGGGTCGAGCCCCGGCCGCAGCCGCTCCCGCATGAACAGGCGGGCCTGGTGGATGCGGTCCTTGACGGTCCCCAGGGGTACGGCGGTCAGCTCGGCGATCTCGTCGTACGGCAGGGCGCCGAGGTCGCGCAGGACGAACGCCTCCACGACGGCCGGGTGGCGCCGCTCCAGCTCGCCGAGGGACTCCATCAGGTCGAGGCGGGTGCCGGCGATCACGCTGGTGGTCCGTGGGTCGGCGGCGTCCGGCACGTCCGTCGCCCCCGCCGTGTCGGCCCGTCGCCGCATCGACCGGTAGGTCGCCCGGGCGCTGTTGGACGCGATGACCGTGACCCAGCCGATGAACGTGCCGCGCCCGACGTACGTCGCGATCTTGGTGCTGACGGCGAGCAGCGCGTCCTGCGCGGCCTCCTCGGCATCCTGGGGGTGGGGCAGGAAGCGCGCGCACCGCCGCATCACGAGCGGCCGGATGCGGACCAGCACCTCCTCCAGCGCGGGGCCGTCGCCGGCCCTGGCCGCGCGCACCAGCTCGTCGAGCTCGGCGTCCATCGTTCCCCCGTCAGCGTCTCGACTGCATAATCACCGGTGATGCGACAGATCGGACGTTACCGGGTGGACCATGTGCTCGGCTCCGGCGCCTTCGCCACGGTCTGGAAGGGGCACGATCCCGAGCTCGACGCGGTGGTCGCCATCAAGGTACTCGCCGACAACTGGTCCGTCGACGCCGACGTGCGGGAGCGGTTCACCACCGAGGCACGGCTGCTGCGCCGCATCGAGAGCCCTCGCGTGGTCCGCGTCCACGACGTCGGGGTCCACCCGGCGGCCGACGGCGGCTACCCCGACCGGCCGTACTTCGTCATGGACTACATCGAGGGCGGCACCCTCGCCGACTGGGTCGGCCGGCTGCCGCCGGAGGGCGCCGTCCGCCTGGCGCGTGAGGCTGCGCACGCCGTCCAGGTGCTGCACGACTTCGGTGTCGTGCACCGCGACCTCAAGCCCAGCAACCTGCTCGTGGACGGCCGGGCCGCCCCGCCGCGGGTCGTGGTCGCCGACCTGGGCAGCGCGAAGATGCTCGCCGACGCCAGCGGCTTCACCGTCACGACGGGGACTCCCGCCTACATGGCTCCCGAGCAGGCCGGACAGGTCACCGGGTTCGACGGGCGCGCCGACGTCTACGCGCTCGGGGTGATCAGCTACGAGCTGCTGTCGGGGCGGCGACCGCTCGCCGGGCTCGACCGGGTCACCGTGGCCGCCGGCCGCTCCGGGGCGCGCCCCGCGCCGCTGGCCGCGGAGATCGGCGTGCCGCCGGAGCTGGACGCCGTCATCGCCTCGGCGCTGGACCGGGACCCGGAGCGCCGGCCGCCCGATCCGCGGGCGTTCGGCGACGCCCTGGACGCGGCGCTGCGCGGCTCGTCGTACGCGGCCGCCCGGGCGTCGCAGGGGTGGCCGGCCGGCGTCGTGGCCCTGGTCGCGGTCGTCCTGCTCGCCCTGGGGATGGCGGTCGGCTGGCTGGTGCGCTGAGGCCGGCCCCGTGCTGGTCAGTCGGGCGGTGGGTCCTCCGCCAGCGCGGTGGCGTGGTCGGCCACCCACCGGCGGAACGTCCGCGGCGCCGACCCGAGGATCTCGGACACCGTCGAGGTGACGAAGGCCGGCCGGCCCATCGGGGCGGCCCACGCGTCGAGCAGCATGTCCACGAGCGGGGGCGGCCAGGTCCCCTGCGTCTCGATCCGGAGCTCCTCCGGCGACAGCTCCTCGAACCGGGTACGACGTCCCAGGACGTCACCGATGATGCCCACGTGCGCGACCTGGCTCAGGGACTCGGGGCCGGTGAGGACGTAGTCGCCGTAGGGCCACCGCACGACACCGTCGGCGCGGACCGCCGGTGCCCACCAGAGGAACGTGCAGTGGGGCGTCCAGCGACTCGGGCGCGGCGAGGTCACGGGATCCCGCCGTCGCGCGTGCCGGGTGCAGGGAGTGGACCACGTCCTCTCCTCTCGCAGCAGGTGACGCGGTGACGTCCGCGGTATCAGCGCGGCCGCTGAGGCCTCCTCGGACCGTGACCCCATCGTCCCAGCCGAGGAGGACCCATGGCCAACGTCATCGTCACGCTCGCGAGGAAGTCGGTCTTCGTGGGCAGCCACGTCCGAGCCCGCCTCGAGATCGACCCGGCATCGGGACTGACGGCCGACGACCTCGACGTCGAGCTCGACCCGCCGGAGGCCGGGGTGGTGTCGCTCGCGCGCGGCGCCGACTGGGCGCCGCAGACGCCGTACGTCACCGTGCTCGCAGGGCACCTGCTCGGCAAGGTCAGGGTGCGGGTGATCGAGAGGGCGGGCGGCACCGAGGTCGGGGACGCGGTCTTCACGACGACCGACAAGTGGTCGCGCCGGCGCCGCCGGGGGCCCGGCTTCTGGTACTCCGGCCAGCAGGACATCAGCCACCCGAGGGGAGCGGCGGCGTGGGGCGGCGGTCCGGACGTGCCGCAGAACACCCGGCCGGCCCCCGTCTCGGGCACCTGGCGGATCGGGCTGGTCTTCGTCGACACCAGCTCGGCGCGCTACCCCATGGCGAGCGCCGACCGCGACGCCGTCCGCGACCTGTGGCTCGACCACCTGGTCGACGGGACCGTCGACAACGGGGCCACGCGCAGCGTGCGGCGGTTCATGGAGGAGCTCTCCTACGGCAACCTCACCCTGTCCGCCACGCACCTCGGATTCTTCAGCCTGCCGGGTGCCTGGACGAGCTACTTCAACACCGACGGCACCTTCATGGGCAACCTCCCCAACGCGGTCGTCTCGGCCATCGACGCCTCGGTCGACATGGGGGGCTTCGACAGCTTCATGGTCGTCAGCCCGCGGGTACCGGCGACGGCGACCACGCCGGAGCGAGCGGCCTGGCCGTACTCCTCCATCGGCGCCTGGGGCCCCTACAGCACGGGCGAGGGCTCCCTGCCGCTGCGGTGGATGTCCTGCGTGTCCGACTGGGGTCAGCAGGCCGGCAACAACCGCGAGATCTACGAGACCATCTCCCACGAGCTCGGCCACAACCTCGGGCTGGGGGACCAGTACACGCCCGCGGTGCCCGGCCGGAACCCGGGCGGCTGGGACCTGATGGACGCCGACGACCCGCACCCCTACCTGTCGATCGCCCAGCGGATGATGCTCGGCTGGGTCCGGCCGGAGTGGCTGACCACGATGGACTTCCAGTCCACGCCGGCGCCGGTGGACGGCAGCTTCCAGCTGCACCCGGTCGAGGACGGTGCGCCTCCGGCGGGCCGGCGGACCGGGGTCGAGGTGCGCATCGCCGACGGCCTGAACTACTACTTCGAGTACCGGCGCGGCGAGGCCGGGCAGATCGGCGACCGGGCGCTGCCGACCGACGACCGGGTGCTCGGCACCGACGTGATGGGGGACCCGGGGACCGCGCCCATCTCGCGGCCGCAGGTGCTGCTGCTGGCCGACCACGCCAACGACGACGGCGCGGTGCTGGGCAACGGCGGCTCCTACCGCGACACCGACTACACCACCCCCGGCTTCCCCCAGGAGCTGCGCGTCGACGTGTCCGGCGTCGACGGCTC
The DNA here is from genome assembly GCA_025927955.1 of Nocardioidaceae bacterium. GTDB lineage: Bacteria > Actinomycetota > Actinomycetes > Propionibacteriales > Nocardioidaceae > Nocardioides_B. Next base: position 10,718 of record JAICKK010000063.1, on the reverse strand, counting down.
CAAGGCGGACCTTCGCCTACGGTACGGGACGAACGGTCGCCCGGACCCGTCGATCCGGCCGTGGCCGGCCTCCGCGGACCGACCGTGGCAGAGCCCCGACATCGAGGTCCGCAACGCCCGCAGCGCGACCCGCGCCGAGTGGGCGAACACGCCCTGGGCGGGCCACGCCAACACGGTGCTGGCCACGGTGCGGAACTCCGGGACCGTGGCGGCACCCGATGTCGTCGTGAACTTCTACGTCAAGAACTACGGCCTGTCCAACGCCCCGGAGACGTTCGTCGGCTCCGACACGCACACGCTGGCGCCCGGGACGACCCAGGACTTCACGGCGACCTGGGTGGCTCCGGCGGGCGGCCACCACTGCGTGATCGCGAGGATCCCGCTCTACGTCGTACCGACCGCGCCGACGGTGGTGGAGATGACCGAGCTCAACAACATGGCGCAGAGCAACTACGACCGCTTCATCCCCTCCACCGCCTCGCCGTCCACCCGCGAGGAGACCGAGGTGGAGGTCTACAACCCCTACGACGAGCGCACGGTCGTCTACCTCAACGGCGCCCAGACCAACCCCCTCTACCGGGTGACGGTCCAGCACCGCTGGCTGGTGCTCGACGCGCACGAGCGGGCGGCCGTGAAGGTCGGCTACGAGTACGCCCTCGTGCCCGGGGACGACCGGCTGCCGGCCGACCTCCGGGACGTGGACCCGGGGACCATCGAGAAGCTGAGCCGGGTGCCCAACCGCGCGGGGCTGACCGCCTGGGCGGTCGACCCCCAGGTCTCGCCGCGGCACGTCCTCTCGCTCATGGGCGGCGCGATGGCCGAGGTCCAGGTGGGCCGCAAGGTGGTCTTCCGCGAGCTGGAGGCCGGTGACCACTACGTCCGCGGGCTGCTGGCGCTGACCGACGGAGGGGTCGTCGACGACGGCGAGGTCATCCTCACCCTCGACGAGGGCGGTGAGGGGGACGCCACGACGTACCAGTACGTCGTGGCCGAGGTCGGCCCCGACGGTCGCTTCGCGAACGAGTTCCAGCCGGACTGGCGGGTGCTGTGGGGCGAGTACCTCCCCGCACCCGGCTACTCCACCGCGACCAGCGACCGGCTGACCCGCTGACCCGCGCCCGCGCGGGAGCCCGGCCCGCCGGCGCCGGCGGCCCGACGCGTCAGCGCCCGGGCACCCACAGCCTCGACGCCGGCGACGGCCGGTCGGCGGTCGGGGCGTCCGCCCGGGCACCGGTCGTGGGCGGCGTGGGCGCCCGGTCCAGGTCGTTCGGCTCCGGCCCGCCCTGGCCCCGGTGGCTCTCGGCGCCGACCTGGCTCAGCCGCAGCTGGCCGAGCGCCTGCTCGACCTGCGTGCGGAGCTCCTGGGACACGTAGGGGCCGGCATGCTCCAGCGTCGAGGCGCACAGGTCGATGAACAGCCGCGCGTCCCGTCGGCCGAGCTTGACGTCGGCCGCGGTGAGCAGCGTCGAGAGCACCTCCGCGACCACCGTCTCCGCCGGGGCGGAGCGCAGCTGCTCCACGAGCCTGCGGGCATCCTCCTGGGCATCCTTCTGGGCGCTGTCCACGCTGTCCACGCTGTCCACGCTGTCCGCGCTGTCGCCGGGACTCGGGTCCACTGTCGGTCTCCTCGCACGCTGCCGAAGGCGCACCTCGCGCACCCTCGAGGCTACTACCGCGGCAGCGCTCGGCCGCTCCGCGCCGCCCGGCGGGCACGCTCGCCGGGGCGCACCTCGCCGGCTACACGGTGCGCCGGGACGCCCGGCGCCCGAGGGCGGCGAGCAGCCGCGCGCCGGCCGGCGCCCCCGCGGGTACGTCGACCCGCTCGGCGAACCGCGCCGGACGGTCGGCGTCGCCGACGAGGAGCGGCACCACGCCGAGCAGGTCCACGGCCAGCCCCGTCGGCAGCGGACGGTCCGCGCCGCAGGCGCGCGCCACGTCCCAGCCGTGGACCGCGATCTCCAGGGCACCGGCGCTCGCGAGCAGGTCCGAGGGCAGCCGCCGGTCCGACACGGTCACGTCCCGGTCCCCGCAGCGCGCGGCCCAGGCGGAGAGCAGCGCGCACGCCCGCGCCCGCAGCCGCTCGACCACCGGCGGCGCGCCGGCGCCGGAGACGCCGAGCGGCTCGACGGGCACCAGGTCGACGTACCCGATCTCGGCGGCGTCGGTGAGGGCGCTCAGGGAGTCGTCCATGTGTCGCAGCAGGGCCAGCAGGTCCCAGCGTGTACAGGGCGTCGGTGCGGTGAGCGGGGTGCCGGCGACCAGCTGCAGGCAGCCGCGGGTGTAGCCGACCGCCCGCTCCAGCAGGGCCGGCCCGTCCACGCTCGGAGCCGGGGCCGCCCGCTCGGGGGGCGAGGACACGGGCGCCGGCTCAGGCCGTCACCGGGACCGCGGACAGGGTCGCGGGCAGCCCGAAGCGCGCGAACAGGCCCGGGTCGAAGAACGCCCCGACGTGCCGCACCCCGTCCGGCCCCAACGTGAGCACCTGCAGGTGGAAGGGGTGGAAGTCGCCGTCCTCCCCGCGCATGTAGAGCCCGAACGCCGGCTGCCCGTTGGCGCGCGTGGGCAGCATCCACATGTCGTGCACACCGCCCGGGCACTGGCCGGCGATCAGCCGGCCGATGTTGTCGGCGCCCTGGTACCAGCCGGTGAACGGCGGCATCTCCCAGATCGCGTCGCGGGTGAGCATCGACACGATCGCGTCGATGTCCTTCTCCCAGAACGCCTCGACGTAGCGGTCCAGCACCTGCCGCTGCTCGGGGGTCGGCTCCCCCACCGCGTCCTCGTGCAGGTCGGCCTTCGCCAGGGTGGCGTGCGCCCGCTGCAGGGCGCTGTTGACCGACGCGGTCGTGGTCTCGAGCGCCTCCGCGACCTCCGCGGCGCGCCACCGCAGCACGTCGCGGAGGATCAGGACGGCGCGCTGGCGGGCGGGCAGGTGCTGCAGCGCCGCGACGAACGCGAGCCGGACGGTGTCGCGGTCGGCCACCACGAGCGCCGGGTCGTCGGTGCCCAGCACGGTGTCGGGCGCCGGCTCCAGCCACGGGATCTCGCCGCTCTCCTCCAGCGGGGTGCCGGCGTCGCTGGACGGCGCGCCCAGGCCGGTCGGCAGCGGCCGCCGGGCCCGTCCCTCAAGGGAGGTGAGGCACACGTTGGTGGCGATGCGGTACAGCCAGGTGCGCACCGACGAGCGGCCCTCGAACCCGTGGTAGGCGCGCCAGGCCCGCAGGTAGGTCTCCTGCACGAGGTCCTCCGCGTCGTGGACCGACCCGGTCATCCGGTAGCAGTGCGCCAGCAGCTCACGACGGTACGGGTCGGTGACCTGCGGGAAGTCCTCCTGCGCCTGGATCGCCATCAGCCTGCGCCTCCTCGTCCCGCACACCCTAGTGCGTCCGCCCCTACCGACCCGGGCGTCCGGCGGAACTCATCGGCGCCCCGTCGTACGACGGGGAGGCGGCTTTGACCGCGACCGGGGCCCGTGGTCGGATCGACCGGTGACGCGACCCCTCCGCAGACCCCGGTCCCGACGGCGCCCGCTGCTGGGCGCCGTGGCGGCGACCGTCCTGGTGGCCTCCTCGTGCAGCCTGGTCGGCGGCGGCCGGAGCGCGCGGGACGAGGCCCGGGCGCTGGCCGCCGCACTGCACGCCGGCAAGCCGGGGACCGTGGCGTTCACCGCGGGCACCTCCCGCCAGGCCCAGCAGATGTGGGACGGCGTGGTCGCCGGCCTCGGCGACGTGCGGCCCGTGGTGCGGGTCGCCGCCGTCCACGAGGGCAAGGGGGACGCGCCGAGCACCGCGACCCTGGACTACGACTGGACGCTCGCCCACGCGCACCGGCACTGGACCTACCGCACCACGGCCACGATGACCCACTCGGGTGACGACGCGGTCGGCGACGACGGCTGGCGGGTGCGGCTCTCACCGACCCTGGTGCACCCCGGGCTGCGCGCCGGCGAGCGGCTCGCGGTCTCGCGGACCCTTCCCGGACGCGCGGACATCCTCGGCGCCGGCGGCGCGAGGCTGGTGACCGAGCGCCCGGTGGTCCGGTTCGGCATCGACAAGACGAAGGTCTCCGCCGCCCGCCAGCGGGCCTCGGCGCTCGCCCTCGCGCGGGCGCTCGGCATCGACGCGCCCGCGTACGCCGCCCGCGTCGAGGCGTCGGGCGCCAAGGCGTTCGTCGAGGCGATCGTGCTGCGCCCGCCCGACGCCCGGCGCGCGTTCGCCGCCGGCGCGAGCCGCGTCAAGGGGGCCGCGGCCATCGACGGCACCATGCCCCTGGCACCCACCCGCGAGTTCGCCCGGCCGGTCCTCGGCACGGTCGGCCCGGTGACCGCGGAGGTCGTCAAGGCCTCGAACGGTCTCTACTCCGCCGGCGACGAGGCCGGCCTCAGCGGCCTGGAGGGCAGGTACGACGCCCAGCTGCGCGGGACCCCGGGGCTCAGCGTGGAGGCCGTGGACGACAAGGGCGGGCGCCGCGTGCTGTGGCGCACGGTGCCGGTCCCCGGCAAGGCGCTGCGCACGACCCTGGACCCGCGGCTGCAGCGGCTGGCGGAGGCGTCGCTCGCCGACATCTCGCCGGCGAGCGCGCTCGTCGCCGTCCGGCCGTCGACCGGTGCCCTGCTCGCGGTCGCCAGCGGCCCGGGGTCCGGCGGCTACTCGACCGCGACCGTGGGCCGCTACGCACCCGGATCGACGTTCAAGATCGTCAGCAGCCTGGCGCTGCTGCGGGCCGGGCTGCGCCCCACCTCGCGGGTCGACTGCCCGCCGACCACGGTCGTGGACGGGAAGCGGTTCAAGAACTACAGCGACTACCCGCCCAGCGGCCTGGGCCGCATCACCCTGGCGACGGCGGTCGCGAACTCCTGCAACACCGCGTTCGTGGGCGAGCGGCGTGCGGTCTCCCAGGCCGACATCGCCGACGCGGCGGCCTCCCTCGGCCTGGGCGTCGACCACGACCTCGGCTTCCCGTCGTACTTCGGCTCCGTGCCCCGGACCCTGGCCGAGGCCGGGTCGCAGACCGGGCACGCGGCCTCGATGATCGGCCAGGGCCGGGTCCTGGCCTCACCGATGGCGATGGCGACGGTCGCGGCCTCGGTGGCGAAGGGTGCGCGCGTCGTGCCCACGCTGCTTCCCCAGCAGCCCACCGACACCGCCGCGCCCCCGCACCCGCTGACGGCGTCCGAGGCCCGGCGGCTCCGGGCGCTGATGCGGGGCGTGGTCACCCGAGGCAGCGGGTCGCTCCTGGCGGACCTGCCCGGCCCGCCGGTCCTCGCCAAGACCGGCACCGCGGAGTTCGGGACCACGCTGCCGTTGAGGACGCACGCCTGGATGGTCGCGGTGCACGGCGACCTGGCGGTGGCCGTCTTCGTCGACGTCGGCGACTCCGGGTCGGGCACCGCGGGGCCGGTGCTCGAGCGGTTCCTGCGCGGCGCCGGTGGCTGAGCCCGCGCCGGCCGACCCCGCCGGGCATGGCCGGGCCGGGGCGTGGGTACGGCCGGGGACCGCAGGCGAAGGAGGGTGAGGATGGCCGACCCCAAGGTCGACGACGAGCTGTGGGAGCAGTTCCACCAGGCGGTGAACATGACCTCGCGCGAGCTCGGGGACTGGCTCCGGGAGAGCGAGGCGGGTGTCGAGACCGAGCCGGTGCCCGACCAGGCCGGTCCGGCGGCGGGTCGACAGGTGCTGGCGATCCTCGGCAAGCGCAGGTCCGACCTCACCGCCGAGGACGCCGAGGTGATGGCCGGCGTGGTGGACCGGGTGCGCACGCAGCGCGGCGAGGAGCCCGAGCCGACCGCGGGCGACGCCGCGTGGCGGCACAGCCTGATGAACCTCGGTCACGACCCGCTCAAGCCGACCTGAGCCCTGCCCCTAGGGTGACCCGGTGCCCGCACCCCGCATCGGCTCCCTGGACTCCCTGCCCGTTCCCGAGCACCCGGAGCTGGTGGCGCCCTCGGTCGCCGCGGCGCTCGCCGGCTGGCCCCACGTCGACGAGCTCGGCGTGGTCGAGATCGACCCCGCCGTGGCCGACACCGCGGCCATGAGCGAGGCCTACGACCTGCCGCTCGGCGTCGGCGCGAACTGCGTCGTGGTCTCCGGGCGCCGCGGCGGTGAGGAGCGGGTCGCCGCCTGCGTGGTCCGCGCCGACACCCGCGCCGACGTCAACAACCTGGTCAAGCGCAGCCTCGACGTCCGCAAGGCGTCGTTCCTGGCGATGGACCGCGCGGTCGAGGAGTCCGGCATGGAGTACGGCGGGATCACGCCCGTCGGACTGCCGCCGGCATGGCGGGTGCTGGTCGACGCGGCCTGCCTGGACATCGAGGTGGCGGTCATCGGCAGCGGGGTGCGCCGCTCGAAGCTGCTGATCCCCGGACGCCGGCTCGGCGACCTGCCCGGCGCCGAGGTGGTCGAGGGCCTGGGGCGCTGACGCCTGGTGCGCCGAGCCGGCGCGTCTGCACGCCTGGTGCCGGCCGAGCCGGCGCGTCTGCACGCCTGGTGCGCGCCGAGCCGGCGCGTCTGTACGCCCCACCGGCCGGTCACGGCAGCTGCCACACGAGCACCTCGGCGCCGTCGAGGCCGTGCAGGCGCCGCGACCCCTCCGCGGTGAGCCGCGCCGCGTCCCCCTCCTCGAGGCGTCCCGCCCCCTCGAGGTCGACGCTCCCGCGCACGACGTACAGGTGCAGCCGTGGTGCGTCCGGCAGCGGCACCCCGGCGCCGGGGGTCGGGCGCGCGACGTGCAGGGCCGTGTCCCGGGTGTGGATGCGCACCGGCGCGTCGACGGCGGGGGTGCCGGAGACCAGCGGCACCAGGGTGTCCGGTCGCAGCTGAGCGCTCACGTCGTGCTGGGCGTACGACGGGTCCAGGCCGCTCTCGTCGGGGCGCAGCCACATCTGGACGAACCGGGTCGGGGCCGCGGCGGCGGGCTCGGCGCTGCGCTCGGAGTGCCGGATGCCGCGTCCCGCGCTCATCAGCTGCGCCAGGCCGGGGCGCACCAGCCCGCTGCGGCCCTGCGAGTCCTCGTGGCGCAGGGTGCCCTGCACCACCCAGGTGACGATCTCGAGGTCCGCGTGCGGGTGGGTGTCGTAGCCGGTCCCGGGGGCGACGAGGTCGTCGTTGTGCGCCACCAGCTCGGCGAACGCCACGTTGGCCGGGTCGTAGAACGGCCCGAACGAGAAGGAGTGCCGGGAGGTCAGCCACGGCGTGCTGGTGGTGGGCCGCTGCGCGGACCGTCGTACGTCGAGCACCCGGCCATCCTGCCGCAGGGCCGCGACCTCAGTCCTCGGCGTCCTCTGCCCGCATGGCCCGGACGTCGTCGGCGACGACCGTGGTGGTGAGCCTGCCGCGCTTGGCGACGTACTGGGCGCGGTCGGCCGCGGCGAAGAGCGCCGTCGGCGTGAGCGTCCCGTCGCCGCGCAGCGTCACCGAGGCGGCGCCGGCCGACACCCCGGCGCCCGCGCCGAAGTGCCAGGTCCGCGTGCACAGCCGGTCGGCGATCCGGACCGCGGCGGCGGGGTCGGGGCCGACGACGAGCACGGTGAACTCGTCGCCGCCGACCCGGCTGACCAGCGACCCGGTGAGCCGTCGGTAGGCGTTCTCGAGGTCGCGTGCGACGGCCTGGATGAGCTGGTCGCCGGCCACGTGCCCGAGGGTGTCGTTGACCGCCTTGAGCCGGTTGATGTCGATGGTGACCGCGGTGACGGTCCGGGTCCTGCCGGGCTCCACGGCGAACGCCGCCTCGGCGTGCTCGTCGAGGGCGCGCCGGTTGGGCAGTCCGGTGAGCGGGTCGCGGTAGGCCAGCTGCTCGAGCCACTCCTCGCGCAGCGCGCGGGAGACCGCGCCGGACAGGATCGCGATGAGCGCCTCGAGGTAGGCCGCGTCGAGGTCGTCGAAGGGCGGCTCGCCGCGGTGCCGGGTCGCGTAGAACTCGCCCCACAGCCGGCCGTCGACGAAGATGGCCGTGGCCAGGGACGAGCCCTTGGCGAGCTCGTCGAGCAGCGCCCGCTCGGGTGCCGGGCAGTCCGGGTCCTCGACGTCCCAGGCCCACGTCTCCAGGCCCTCGGCGGCGAGCTGGAGGCCGGCGAACTCGTCCATCGTGTAGGTCTCGTCCTGCGGCCAGCGGACCTCGCGTGGTCCGAGGTCGCCGACGTTGACCAGGGTGCGCACGACCAGCGTGCCCGGCAGCAGCCGGCTCACCGACACGCTCGCCGCCCGCATCGCGGCCCGGGCCTCCTCGGCGGCCGTCTCCAGGAGCGGGAGCAGCGCCTCGGAGCGGCCCAGCGCACGCGCCATCGTGGCCAGGCTGCGGATCCGCGCCTGCTCGCTGGCTGCCGGCACCGCCCTCCCTCTCGCTCTCGGGCTCACGTCGGGCTCACGTCACGCTCACCTCAGGGGTCATCTCTCGGGTCGCTCGGGGCGGTCGCCGGGCGGTCGCCGGGATGGTCGCCGGGGTGGTCGCCGGGGTGGTCGCCGGTGTGGTAGCTCGGTGTGGTCGCTCGGGGTGGTCAGTGGGTGGTCGCTCGGGGTGGTCTGCGCTCGCGGGACAGGCTGACAAGGATGACACCGGCGTTGTCGTCGTGGGCGAGATCCAGGACAGTCAGGGCGACGGGCCCGTTCCGCGACGCCACGAGCCGGGCCCGGTAGGCGTGCCGGTGCGAGCAGCCCGAGCCGCCGCCGACCGGGTGCCAGGTCAGCCGGTGGCCGTCGGCCCACACGTCGAGGGGGTCCTGGGCGAGCGCGAGCCGCGCGTCGCGGCGGTGCCAGCCGGTCGGGGTCCGCACGCAGGTGGCGTCGGCCGGCACCCCTCCGGAGCGCTGCGTGCCGCGGGCGAGCAGGTGGACCTGCTGACCGGCGCGCAGCCGCATCGTGGAGACCGCACCGGTCCGCGACGCCGAGCGCACCCTGACCGTGTCGGCGGGCATCCGCCAGCGCGCGGTCCGGGCGGGCCGCTCGGCGGGCGCCGGCAGCGGGGTCGGCAGGGGGGTGAGCCGCTGCACCTCCACGGCGAGGGATCCGGAGTCGTCACGGGTGCTGGCGGGGTCGTAGACGGCGAGCTGGAGGCGGCCGGTCCGGGCCGCGGTCCACTCGAGGGTGTGGCGGTGGGTCGCGCAGGTCGGTCCCTGCGCGGGCCGGCCCGCGAACGGGACGGCGTCGAGGTAGAGCCGCCCGTGGTCGGCGTCGGGGGTGCGCCGGTCGAGCGAGACCCGGCGGTACCACCTGCCCCGCACCGACACGCATCGGCCGTCCGAGGCCACCGGGGCGCCCAGGTTGGTGCCGAGCCCGACCGTGCCGGTGACCGTGACCCGGTAGCGCGCGCCCCGCTCGAGGCTGCCGGCCGTGCGGACGGGGCCGCCGGCCGGGACGCTGACGGTCTCGGCGAGCAGTCCCGTCCCCTCGCGCGCGGGGGCGAGCGCTGGTGCGGGGCGCAGCGCCGGGTACGCCGGGAGGCCCGGGCTCACGTCGCGGCCCGGCCGGGAGACGAGCACCCGCAACGTGCCGTCGGCGCCGGCCGCGGTGTTGGCCACCTGCAGGTGCAGCGGCCCGGTCCGGCGTGGCGTCAGGGTCCGGCGGTAGACGTGGCCGCGGTGGCAGAGCGAGTCGACGAGCCGGTCGCCGTCGACGAGCAGGTTCAGGGAGCCGTGCGCGCGCTGCACGAGGCCGCTGGGGTACGGCGACCAGCGGTGGCTGACCCCGGACCAGCGGCACGAGGCGTCCGCGACCTGCGCCGGCCCGCCGTACCCGTAGAGACCGGCGGCGGTGATCGTGTAGCGGGTGCCGGCCCGCAGCCGGAACGAGGTGGCCACCCTGCGCCCGTCGGCCGGGACGGCCACGGCGGCGTAGCGGCGGGCGCCGAGGTCGAGCACGCGCACGGCAGCGGGCTCGGGCGGGCTGGGCTTGGGCGGGCTGGGCTTGGGCGGGCTGGGCTTCGGGGGTGGGCTGGGCGTCGGTGTCGGCGTCGTGGAGGAGCCGGTGTACCAGCTGGTCCGCCCGGCGCCCCCGGCCCGGCTCAGCGAGATGTGCACGTGGTTGCGGTGACGCAGCGTGTCGGAGCAGGCCGACAAGGTGGCGCAGGGCCGGTAGCGGCGGGCCCGGAAGCCGTAGTAGGAGGCGTAGATGTGGTCGTTCCAGATCAGGTACATGATGCCCATCCGCCGGGCCAGCGCGTCGGTGTCGCCGTGCCGGTCGGTGGCGAACAGCCGGTGCAGGAAGTCGCGCACGTAGCCGCGGTCGCGCGCGGAGTGCACGTCGACGGCCCAGTCGAACGCGCGGCCCTCCTTGTGCTCGGAGACGCCGCCGTCGTGGCAGCTGCGGGAGATGCCCAGCGAGCCGCTGCCCGGGTACGTGCGCTGCAGCCAGCGGGAGAGCCTCAGCGTCCCCGGCTTGGCGTGCGGGCTGCAGGTGCTCTGCGGCTGGTACGGCGCGTACGGGTCGACGGGCATCGCGAGCGCCGCCACCGGCAGCATCACGGCCAGGGCGACCACGAGCGCGGCGAACCGGACGCTGGGGCGGTGCAGGAGGTCGGGCAAGGCTCGGCGTCCAGGGCTGGGGGACAGGGCTGGGTGTCAGGACTGGGTGACAGGGCTGGGGTGGCAGGGCGGGGCACTGCTTCGGGGCACGGCGTGCGGGGTGCATCCTCACTGGTCATCGGCAGGTCGGCCCGCTCACCTGAGCCCAGACCGGGAGAACGTTGCCGGGCTCCGGCGTGTCGGCCTTGACATTCCCGCTCCCTGC
>JAICKK010000017.1 GCA_025927955.1 Nocardioidaceae bacterium | reverse complement strand
TCGCGACCTCAACCTTGGCAAGGTTGCGCTCTACCAACTGAGCTACGTCCGCTTGTCACACCGGCACGAGTACCCCCGACCCGGAGTGCGTGTGAACTTTATCGGACAACGTCCAGATGGCCAATTCGGGGGTCCGCGCGCGCCGCACCGGGCCAGAACTAGGGTCGAGGTCATGCGTGCGTGGGTCAACGGCAGTCTGCTGGAGGACCCCCAGGGACCGGCGCTCAGCGTGGCGGACCACGGGGTGACCGTCGGCGACGGCGCGTTCGAGGCGCTCAAGGTGGTGTCGGGGCAACCGTTCGCGCTGACCCGTCACCTCGACCGGCTCGCTCGGTCGGCGGCCGGCCTCGGGCTCCCGCCGCCGGACCTGGACGCCGTGCGCCGGGCGGTGGCGGAGGTGCTCGCCGGCGCACAGCCGCCTCTCGGCAAGCTCAGGATCACCTACACCGCGGGTCCCTCGCCGTTGGGCTCCGCGCGCCGCGGGGAGGGCGCCGTGGATCCCACGCTCGTGGTGGTGGCCGACGCCCTGGCCCGCGCGAGTGCCACCACGTCCGTGGTCACGGTCCCGTGGCCGCGCAACGAGCGAGGTGCGCTGGCGGGGCTGAAGAGCACCTCCTACGCCGAGAACGTGCTCGCCCTCGCCTACGCCGCCGAGCGTGGAGCCGGAGAGGCGCTGTTCGCGAACCTGGCCGGCCACCTGTGCGAGGGGACCGGGTCGAACGTCTTCTACGTCGTGGCCGGAGAGCTGCGGACGCCGAGCCTGGCCTCGGGATGCCTGGCCGGCGTCAGCCGGGCCCTGCTCCTGGAATGGTACGGCGGGTGCGAGACCGACGAGCCCGTCGAGGTGCTCCATGAGGCCGAGGAGGTGTTCCTGGTGTCCACCACGCGCGACGTGCAGCCGGTCGCCCGCTGCGATGACCGGGCGCTGGCGGCGCCGGGACCGGTCACCACGCAGTGCCAGCGGGTGTGGGCGGCGCGGGAGGCCGAGGCAGCCGATCCCTGAGGCTCAGACGGACGCGGCCCGTCGACGCTCGCGGTAGGCCGCGACGTGGAGCCGGTTGCCGCAGGTGCGGGCGTCGCAGTACCTCTTGGAGCGGTTCCGGGAGAGGTCGACCAGGGCCTGCTCGCAGTCGGGCGCCTCGCAGCGCCGCAGCCGCTCCCGCTCCCCGGCGGCCACCACGTGCGCCAGTGCCATCCCGCAGTCGACGGTGAGGTGCTCGGCCAGCGAGGCGCCAGGTGCGAAGTAGTGCAGGTGCCACCCGTACCCGTCGTGGTCGGTGAGCCGGGGGCTCACCGCGGCGCGGGAGACCAGTGCGTTCACCGCGACCGCGGCGCCCCGGTCGTCGGGCGCGTCGACGACTCCGCAGATCGCCGTCCTCAGGCCGCGTACCTCGTCGAGGTCGCGACCGGCCAGCTCGCCGACCTCGCTGACGGCGTGTCGCGACACGAAGGCCGACAGGGCGTGAAGGTCGGTGAGCTGCTCGACGCCGTCCTGCGTCGGCGAGGTGTTCACCAGGTCGACGACGCAGTCGAGCGAGCGCACGATGTCGTGACTGAACAGCACGGCGGCTCCCTGCGGGCAGTGCCGCGGTCGCGCGTCGGGGCGAACCGACACGGGGATTGGTCCTCCCAGCCAACCCTAGCCAGACGCCCGTGGGGAGCGCGTGCAGCGCCCCAGCGAGGGTCAGGCGGTCTCGGCGCTGAAGATCGCGGTGATCGCGGCGTCGATGTCGAGGTGCGCGGTCTCGGTGCCCGGCGCCACGGCGGCGCTCATGCGGTCCACGAACGTGCTCAGGTCGCCGGTGCGGGCCTGGACCAGCGCCTCGCCGTCGGGCGAGCACAGCTCGATGATCACCACCGCGTGGCCGTCGGAGTCCAGGCACGGCCACACGTGCACGTCCCCGTCCCCGGACGGCTCGTAGAGGCCCTCGCTGAGCAGGTCGCGGCCGAACGTCCAGCGCACCTGGCTCGACCCGGTCATGAAGACCGTCGTCACGGCGTACGGGTCGGCCGGGTCGTAGTGCAGCTCCGCTTCGATCGGCGTCACGGCGCCGGTCGGGTCGATCAGCTCCAGCGTGACCGGTTGCGTCACCGTCAGTGGCGCCGTGTTCATCGAGAAGTCCATCTGTGTTGCCTTCCTCCCAGGTCGTCCCCTCCGGACGTGACAAGGAGACGATCTTGAGGTGGCCGCATGACGGGAAATGAAACAGATCTCTACAAGTTTTTTCCCGCCAAGTGCGCTCTGGGGGTTGACATGTCCGGTTTGCTGCGCTTAGGCGACGACCGTACGAGGGCGGGAGCGCCGTCGCGGGCCGCGTTCGGACCACCGCGGCCGATGCGCTAGCCTTGCCGCGAAACCTGTCGGGGGTCTCACCGCCCGTACGACGGGCGCGGGCGATTGGCGCAGTGGTAGCGCGCTTCGTTCACACCGAAGAGGTCACTGGTTCGAACCCAGTATCGCCCACCCCGCGCACAGCGAACCGCCCCCGCAGCCGTGGCTTGGGGGCGGTCCTGATCGAGCGTGGCTTCGATCGATGGCCCCCCAGCGCCGCCGACGCTCTCACTTGGGCGGACGATACCGCGCCCGGGGGCCCGTCGCAGCGGCCCGTGTGGACGGCGTCGCCGCCCCCTTCCGGGTCAGCAGGAGTGGTCCGAACGGGGTCTTGCGGCGGCGGTCTCGTCGTGCCGGGACGAGCCCCGGCGCCCCGGGATGCGGGCGCGATGGCCACGGATAGCATCGGGACGACCGACCGGCCGCCCGTGCACGCGGGTGGCCGCCCGTGCAGCAGCGAGCAGCCACGAGTGGAGACTTCCGTGCCCGAGATCACCACCGTCCCAGACGCAGGCGATGCCGGCGAGGTGGCCGAGCGCACGGTGGCGACCGGCACGCAGGCCTGGGAGCTCTTTCGCGACGACCCCACCATCATCGCCGCGCGGGTCAACGAGACGCTGCGCGACCTCGCCTACGTCGTGCAGGACGGTGACCGGGTCAGCGGGGTGGCCATCGACAGTCCCGACGGGCGGGCGATCCTGCGCCACTCCACCGCGCACGTCATGGCGCAGGCGGTGCAGGAGCTGCACCCGGAGGCGAAGCTCGGGATCGGCCCACCGATCACCGACGGCTTCTACTACGACTTCGACGTCGCCGAGCCGTTCACCCCTGCGGACCTCGAGCAGATCGAGACGCGCATGCGCAGGATCGTCAAGGAGGGCCAGCGGTTCTCCCGCCGCCCGGTCTCCGACGGGGAGGCGCTCAGCGAGCTGGCCGAGGAGCCGTACAAGGTCGAGCTGATCGGCCTCAAGGGCGGCACCGGCGGCCCCGGCGGCACCGAGGCCGTCGCCGAGGCGGCCGAGGGCGCGAGCGTCGAGGTCGGTGCCGGTGAGCTCACCATCTACGACAACCTCCGCCGCGACGGGTCGCTGGCCTGGAAGGACCTCTGCCGCGGGCCGCACCTGCCGACGACCAAGCGCATCCCGGCGTTCAAGCTGATGCGCAGCGCCGCGGCGTACTGGCGCGGCGACGAGAGGAACAAGCAGCTCCAACGGATCTACGGCACCGCCTGGGAGTCCAAGGAGGCCCTCGCCGAGCACCTGTACCGCATCGAGGAGGCCGAGCGGCGCGACCACCGCAGGCTCGGCCGGGAGCTCGACCTGTTCAGCTTCCCCGACGAGCTCGGCTCCGGTCTCGCGGTCTTCCACCCCAGGGGCGGGGTGATCAAGCGCGAGATGGAGGACTACGTCCGCCGCCGGCACATCGAGGAGGGCTTCGAGTACGTCGGCACCCCGCACATCTCCAAGGAGGGGCTGTTCCACACCTCGGGGCACCTGCCGTACTACGCCGACAGCATGTTCCCGCCGATGCAGATGGAGGGCGCGGACTACTACCTCAAGGCGATGAACTGCCCCATGCACAACCTGATCTTCCGCTCGCGCGGCAGGTCCTACCGGGAGCTGCCGCTGCGCCTGTTCGAGTTCGGGTCGGTCTACCGCTTCGAGAAGTCCGGGGTCGTCCACGGGCTGACGCGGGTGCGCGGGATGACCCAGGACGACTCCCACTCCTACGTCACCCCCGAGCAGGCACCAGGGGAGGTCAAGCACCTTCTGGAGTTCTGCCTCGGCCTCTTCCGTGACTTCGGGCTCGACGACTACTACCTCGAGCTCTCGACCCGCGACGACTCGAAGCCGGACAAGTTCGTCGGCTCCGACGAGGACTGGGCGAGCGCGACCGCCGTTCTCGAGCAGGTGGCCACCGACTCGGGGCTCGAGCTGGTGCCCGACCCCGGCGGCGCCGCCTACTACGGGCCGAAGATCTCCGTGCAGTGCCGCGACGCCATCGGGCGGACGTGGCAGATGTCGACGATCCAGTACGACTTCAACCAGCCGAAGGGCTTCGGGCTGGAGTACCAGGCCGCCGACGGGTCGCGCCAGCAGCCGGTGATGATCCACTCCGCGAAGTTCGGCTCGATCGAGCGCTTCATCGGCGTGCTCACCGAGCACTACGCCGGCGCCTTCCCACCCTGGCTTGCTCCGGTGCAGGTCCAGGCGATCCCGATCGCGGAGCGGCACCACGACTACCTGCGCGAGGTGGCCGGCCGGCTCGCCGAGCGCGGCATCCGCGTCGAGGTCGACGACTCCGACGACCGGATGCAGAAGAAGATCCGCAACGCCCAGCTCCAGAAGGTCCCGTTCATGCTGATCGCGGGGGACCGGGACGTGGAGGAGGGCGCGGTCTCCTTCCGCTACCGCAGCGGCGACCAGGACAACGGCGTGTCCGTCGACGACGCCATCGAGCGCGTCGTGGACGCCGTACGGCGCCGGGTGCAGGTGTGAGCGCCCCGATGGAGGCACCCGTGGACGAGCCGACGCTGAGGCAGGACGGGGCCGGGGTCCCCGACGAGCTCGAGAGGCTGTGGACCCCGCACCGGATGGCCTACATCCGCGGCGAGAACAAGCCGCTCGACGCGTCGTCGGGCGAGTGCCCCCTGTGCCGCATCCCTCACCTCGGCGACGAGGAGGGGCTGGTCGTGCACCGCGGCGAGGCGACGTTCGTGGTGCTCAACCTCTACCCCTACAGTCCCGGCCACCTGATGGTCTGCCCCTACCGGCACGTCGCGGACTACACCGAGCTCGACGACGCCGAGACCGCCGAGCTGGCGGCCTTCACGAAGACCGCGATGCGCACGGTCCGGGAGGTGAGCGGCGCGCACGGGTTCAACGTCGGCATGAACCAGGGCACGATCGCCGGCGCCGGCATCGCCGCGCACCTGCACCAGCACGTCGTACCCCGGTGGGGCGGCGACCAGAACTTCATGCCCATCATCGGGCGCACCCGCGTGCTCGTGCAGCTGCTGACCGACACCCGCTCCCTGCTGGCCGACGCCTGGGGCTGACCGGCCACCGCGGCCGGTAGCCTGCTGCTGCCATGCTGGAACGTTTCCGCGCCTTCTGGACGAAGGTCTTCTCCCCGCTCGCCCGCCTGCTGCTGCGATGGGGTGTCAGTCCCGACGCGGTCACGCTGGTGGGCACCATCGGCGTGTGCGCGGGCGCGCTGGTGTTCTTCCCCCGGGGGCAGCTGCTCGTCGGTGTGCTGGTCATCACCGCCTTCGTCTTCTCCGACCTCGTGGACGGGCACATGGCGCGGCTCAGCGGCAGGTCGTCGCCGTGGGGGGCGTTCCTGGACTCCACGCTCGACCGCTTCGGGGACGCGGCGATCTTCTCCGGCCTGGCGATGTACTACGTCGGCCCCGGCGACTCCCACGCGCTGACCGCGCTGGCGCTGTACTGCCTGGTGATGGGCTCGGTCACCTCCTACGCGCGGGCCCGCGCGGAGTCACTGGGCATGCAGGCCAAGGGCGGCATCGCCGAACGGGCGGACCGGCTGGTCGCCATCCTGGTGATGACCGGCCTGGCCGACATCTTCAACCTCTTCGTCCTCATCCCGGTGACCTTGGGCGTGCTGGCGGTGGCCAGCACCATCACGGTCGTGCAGCGGGTGATGCTGGTGCGGGGCCAGGCCAAAGCAGCCGTCTGATGCCGCGCCTGCTCGCCGGCGCGAGGTCCGCGGCCGACTCCGCGGCGGCGCACGCGACCGCCGCCGGCTACCTCTCGGGATGGCGGGTGGTCCGGCTGCTCCCCGAACGGCGGGCGCAGGCGCTCTTCCGCAGGGTCGGCGACGAGGTCTACCGCCGCCGGGGGGCCGGGGTGCGGCGGCTGCGGGCGAACCTGCGTCGCGTCCGCCCCGACCTGTCCGACGCCGACCTGGAGGACCTCACCCGGGAGGCGGTGCGCTCCTACCTGCGCTACTGGTGCGAGACCTTCCGGCTCCCGTCGTGGCCGCTCGCCGACCTGGTACGACGGACCAGGACGGTCGACGAGCACCTGGTGCGCGAGGCGCTCGCGCTCGGCCGCGGCGTCGTCGTGCCGCTGCCGCACATGGCCAACTGGGACTGGGCCGGCGCCTGGGCGTGCGCCGAGGTCTCCCCGCTGTGGACGGTCGCCGAGCGGCTGCGACCCGAGCGCCTCTACGACGAGTTCGTCGCCTACCGGCGCACGCTGGGCATGACGATCCTGCCGCTGAGCGGGGGTGAGGCGGCCTTCCCCCGGCTCGAGGGCTGGGTGCGCGCGGGCGGGCTGGTGTGCCTGCTCGCCGACCGCGACCTGACGCGGACCGGCGTCGAGGTGCGCCTCTGCGACGCCGCGGCGCGGCTGCCACGGGGCCCGGCGCTGCTGGCCCGCCGCACCGGGGCGCCGCTGGTTCCCGTCACCCTGCACTACGAGGGCGAGACGATGACGCTCACCTTCCACCCCGCGGTCCCGCACGCGGACGGGGAAGACGGCCTGCAGGTGATGACGCAGGGGGTGGCCGACGCCTTCACGCGTGCCCTGCGCGAGCATCCCCAGGACTGGCACATGATGCAGCGGGTGTTCGTCGACGACCCGCCCACCGGGTGAGCGGGCATGAGGATCGGGATGGTCTGCCCCTACTCCCTCGACGTCCCCGGGGGGGTGCAGAACCACGTGCGCGACCTGGCCGAGGCGCTCCTCGCGCTCGGCCACGACGTGACCGTGCTCGCGCCGGGCGAGAGCGGCGACCTCCCGTCGTACGTCGTGCCCGCGGGCCGCACCGTGGCGGTGCCCTACAACGGGGCCGTGGCGCGGATGTCCTTCGGCCCGCGCGTCGCCGCCCGGACGCGCCGGTGGCTCAAGGACGCCGACCTCGACGTGCTGCACCTGCACGAGCCCGCGACGCCCAGCCTCTCCCTGCTCGCACTGTGGGCGGCCGAGTGCCCGGTGGTGGCGACCTACCACTCGGCCCACCAGCGGTCGCGGGCGTTGAGCGCGACCGCCTCCGTCCTGCGCCCGTCGCTGGAGAAGATCAGCGCCCGGATCGCGGTCTCGGAGTACTCCCGGGACACCCAGGTCACCCACCTCGGCGGCGAGCCGGTCGTCATCCCCAACGGCCTCTACGTCGACCGCTTCGCCGGGGCGGCGCCACGGCCGCAGTGGCGGGGACCGGAGGGGACCGTGGTGTTCGTCGGGCGTCTCGGTGAGCCGCGCAAGGGCTTCGCGCTGCTGGCGGAGGCCTTCGGCGCGCTGGCCCGGCACCGTCCCGGGCTTCGGCTGCTGGTCGTTGGCGGCGGGGACGTCGCCGAGGCACGGCTCCTCGTGCCGGAGGCCGCCCGCGACCGCGTCCTGTTCCTGGGCCAGGCCTCCGACGCCGAGAAGGCCGCCGCGCTGCGCACCGCCGACGTCTACGTGGCACCCCACACCGGCGCCGAGAGCTTCGGCATCGTCCTGGTCGAGGCCATGGCGGCCGGCACGGCCGTGCTCGCCAGCGACCTGCCCGCCTTCCGCCGGCTGCTCGACGGCGGTCGGCACGGGGACCTGTTCGGCAACGGCGACGTCGCCGACCTCGGCCGGCACCTCGCTGCCCTCCTGGACGACCCCGGGCGCCGGGCGGCCCTCGAGCGGTCCGCGGCGCTCGCGGTCCACCGCTACGACTGGTCGTCGGTGGCCGGGCGGGTGGTGCGGGTCTACGAGACCGTGCTGGGGACCGGCGCGCGCGGAGCGGGGGAGGGCTGATGGAGCCGTCGCTGGCCGTGCTCCTGCTGGTGCTCGCCCTGGTCGTCGTCGGGCTGTGGCTGTCGTGGACCGCGACCCGCCTCGACCGCATCCACCACCGCATCGACGTGGCCCGGGTGCGGCTCGACACGCAGCTTCAGCGCCGCTCGGGCGCGACGCTCGAGCTGGCGGCGTCCGACTGCCTCGACCCGTCGAGCCGGCTGGTCCTGCTCGACGCGGCGCACCGCGCCCGCACCGTCGCGGCCGACGGCTTCGAGACCGCGGAGTCCGAGCTCTCCCAGGCCCTGCGCGCGGTCCTCGACGACCCCGAGGACGTCGCCGAGCTGCGCCGCGACCCCGCCGTACGGCCGCTGGTGGACGAGCTGGCCGAGGTCTGCGCGAAGGTGGAGCTGGCCCGGCGCTTCCACAACGACGTGGTGGTGTCGGGACGGGCGCTGCGCTCGCGCCGGCGGGTGCGCTGGCTGCGACTGGCCGGCCATGCGCCGCCGCTGCGGACCGTCGACCTGGACGACGTACCGCCGGCCGGGCTGGTCGCCTCCTGACGCGGTTTGGGCGTCCTCGCCGCTCCGGCCGTAGGCTGGACCCATCCAGGACACTCCCGGGGGGCCGTCGTGCCCTCCGGACGACGAGAGACGCAAGTAGGCGCGCAGTGACGAACAGCGAGAACACCACCACCGACACGGGCACCCGCACGGGCACGGGCACCACCGACACCGACACCGGCACCGGCACCACGGGCGTGAAGCGCGGCATGGCCGAGATGCTGAAGGGCGGGGTGATCATGGACGTGGTCACCCCCGAGCAGGCGAGGATCGCCGAGGACGCCGGCGCCGTGGCGGTGATGGCGCTCGAGCGGGTCCCGGCCGACATCCGCGCGCAGGGCGGCGTCGCGCGGATGAGCGACCCGGACATGATCGACGGGATCATCGAGGCGGTCTCCATCCCGGTGATGGCCAAGGCGCGGATCGGCCACTTCGCGGAGGCGCAGGTGCTGCAGAGCCTCGGCGTGGACTACATCGACGAGTCCGAGGTGCTGACGCCCGCCGACTACGCCCACCACATCGACAAGCACGCCTTCACGGTGCCGTTCGTCTGCGGGGCCACGAACCTCGGCGAGGCGCTGCGCCGGATCACCGAGGGCGCGGCGATGATCCGCTCCAAGGGTGAGGCGGGCACCGGCGACGTGTCCAACGCCGTCACCCACATGCGGACCATCCGCGCCGAGATCCGCCGCCTGCACGCGCTCGAGCCCGACGAGCTCTACCTGGCCGCCAAGGAGCTGCAGTCGCCCTACCAGCTGGTCCGCGCGGTCGCCGAGGCGGGGAGGCTGCCGGTCGTGCTCTTCACGGCGGGCGGCATCGCCACCCCGGCGGACGCGGCGATGATGATGCAGCTGGGCGCCGAGGGCGTGTTCGTCGGCTCCGGCATCTTCAAGTCCGGCAACCCCGCGCTGCGGGCCGAGGCGATCGTCAAGGCGACCACCTTCCACGACGACCCCGACGTGGTCGCCAAGGTCTCCCGCGGACTCGGTGAGGCGATGGTCGGCATCAACGTCGACGACATCCCCCAGCCGCACCGGCTGGCCGAGCGCGGCTGGTGAGCTCTCCGCTCATCGGCGTGCTGGCGCTGCAGGGCGACGTCCGCGAGCACCGGGCGATGCTGGAGCGCGCGGGCGCCCGCTCCCTCGCCGTACGGCGTCCACGCGAGGTCGAGCAGGTCGACGCCCTCGTGATGCCCGGCGGGGAGTCGACCACGATGACCCGGCTGGCCCGCACCTTCGACCTGCTCGAACCGGTCGCGGGACGGCTGCGCGAGGGGCTGCCCGCGTTCGGCACGTGCGCGGGGATGATCCTGCTCGCCGACCGCATCGAGGCCGGCGTCGCCGGCCAGGAGACGTTCGGCGGCCTCGACGTGGTGGTCCGGCGCAACGCGTTCGGCCGCCAGGTCGACTCGTTCGAGGCCGACCTCGACGTCGTCGGGCTCGACCGGCCGTTCCACGCGATGTTCATCCGGGCGCCGTGCGTGGAGAAGGTCGGGGACGGCGTCGAGGTGGTCGCCACGGTCGCCTCCGGCAACCGGGTGGGTAGGATCGTCGCGGTCCGGCAGGCGCACCTGCTCGCCACGTCGTTCCATCCGGAGATCACCGGTGACTCCCGGTTCCACGAGCTGTTCGTCGACATGGTCGACGGCGGCAGGGCCTCCGCCGACCGGTCCACGACCAGCTGAACGCTCGAAAGGGTGAGACCACCTCATGTCCGGCCACTCCAAATGGGCGACCACCAAGCACAAGAAGGCGGTCATCGACGCCCGCCGCGGCAAGATGTTCGCCAAGCTCATCAAGAACATCGAGGTCGCGGCCCGCATGGGCGGCGGTGACCCCGCCGGCAACCCCACCCTCTACGACGCCATCCAGAAGGCCAAGAAGTCCTCGGTCCCCAACGACAACATCGACCGCGCGGTCAAGCGCGGCTCCGGCGCCGAGGCGGGGGGCGCGGACTACCAGACGATCACCTACGAGGGCTACGGCCCCGGCGGCGTCGCGTTCCTCGTGGAGTGCCTCACCGACAACAAGAACCGCGCCGCGATGGAGGTCCGCACGGCGATGACCCGCAACGGCGGGTCGATGGCGGACCCGGGCTCGGTGTCCTACCTGTTCGCCCGCAAGGGCGTGGTGATCGTGCCGCGGACCCAGTCGCAGGGACAGGAGACCAGGACGGTCACCGAGGACGACGTCCTCGAGGCTACCCTCGAGGCGGGGGCCGAGGAGGTCGACGACCTCGGCGACGGCTTCGAGGTCGTCAGCGAGGCCACCGACCTGGTCGCCGTACGCACCGCCCTGCAGGCCGCCGGGCTCGACTACGACTCCGCGGAGGCGTCCTTCGTGGCGTCGATGAGCATCGAGCTCGACAAGGGGTCCGCCGGCAAGGTCCTCCGCCTCGTGGAGGCCCTCGAGGACCTCGACGACGTGCAGAACGTCTTCGGCAACTTCGACGTCAGCGACGACGTGATGGAGTCCCTGGACGCCTGAGCGACCGGCCCCGCCGTGTCGTACGCCGGACCCGGGGGTGCGCTCGGCTAACGTTCGGACGAACAGGTGTTCGCCAGAAGAGGTCGATGATGCGCGTGCTGGGGATCGACCCGGGTCTGACCCGCTGCGGCCTCGGCGTCGTGGAGGGCAGCGTGGGGCGACCCTTGAGGATGCTCGCCTTCGACGTCGTCCGGACCCCCACCGACATGGCGACCGCGCAGCGGCTGCGCGAGGTGGAGCGGGTCCTCGAGCGCTGGCTCGACGAGCACCGGCCCGATGCGGTCGCCGTCGAGCGCGTGTTCAGCCAGCACAACGTCCGCACGGTGATGGGCACCGCGCAGGTCAGCGGCGTGGCGATGGTGACGGCCGCCCGGCGCGGGCTGCCGGTCGCGCTGCACACGCCCAGCGAGGTCAAGGCTTCGGTCAGCGGCAGCGGGCGCGCGGACAAGACCCAGGTCGGGCTCATGGTGTCCCGGCTGCTCGGCCTGCAGAGCGTGCCCGCACCCGCCGACGCGGCGGACGCGCTGGCGCTGGCCATCTGCCACATCTGGCGCGCCGGTCCCCAGGCCCGCCTCGACGCGGCGGTCGCGGCCGCCTCCGGCGGCGCGCCCCCGCCCCGGCGCGCAGGGAGGAACCGGTCATGATCGCCTTCGTCCGCGGCACCGTCGCCGGCGTCACGCTCGGCTCGGCCGTCCTGGAGGTCGGCGGTGTCGGCCTGGAGCTGCACTGCACCCCCGCGACGCTCGCCCACCTGCGCGTCGGCGCGGCCACCACGCTGCCGACCAGCATGGTGGTCCGCGAGGAGTCCCTGACCCTGTTCGGGTTCCTCGACGCCGACGAGAAGTCGACCTTCGAGCTGCTGCAGACGGCCAGCGGCGTGGGCCCGAAGCTGGCCCAGGCCATGCTCGCCGTGCTCTCCCCGGACGAGCTGCGGCGGGCGGTCGCCGGCGAGGACGTCAGGAGCCTCACGCGGGTGCCCGGGATCGGCCAGAAGGGCGCCCAGCGGATCATCCTCGAGCTCAAGGACCGCATCGGGCCTCCCAGCGGGTCCGCCCCCGCCCCCGCCGGACCCGCCGTCGGCGGGGAGCCCTGGCGGGCGCAGGTGCACGCCGGGCTGGTCGGCCTCGGCTGGTCCGCCAAGGAGGCCGACCGGGCGGTCGACGCGGTGGCGCCGGACGCGGCGACGGAGGTCGAGACCGCGACCGGCTCCGGACCTGACGTGGCCGCCCTGCTGCGTGCCGCGCTGCGCTCGCTGAGCAAGGCATGACCCGCGACGAGCAGGCGCTCGAGGAGGCCGAGGCCGGCTACCGGGAGAGCCGTGCCCTGGTCGCCGCCGAGGCGGAGGGCGACGAGCGTGCGGTCGAGTCGGCGCTGCGCCCGAGGACCCTCCAGGAGGTGGTCGGCCAGGAGCGGGTCCGTGAGCAGCTGTCCCTGGTGCTGCAGGCCGCGCTGGCCCGCGAGCGGGCGCCGGACCACGTCCTGCTCTCGGGGCCTCCGGGGCTCGGCAAGACGACCCTGGCGATGATCATCGCCGCGGAGATGAGCAGCCCCCTGCGCCTGACCTCGGGGCCGGCGATCACGCACGCCGGCGACCTCGCCGCGATCCTGTCCGGGCTCAACGAGGACGACGTGCTCTTCGTCGACGAGATCCACCGGATGTCGCGCCCCGCCGAGGAGATGCTCTACCTGGCGATGGAGGACTTCCGGGTCGACGTGGTGGTCGGCAAGGGCCCGGGCGCGACCGCGATCCCGCTGGAGATCCCCCCGTTCACGCTGGTCGGGGCCACCACCCGAGCCGGGCTGCTGCCGGGGCCGCTACGGGACCGGTTCGGGTTCACCGCCCACCTGGAGTTCTACGAGCCCGGCGACCTCGAGCTCATCGTGCGCCGGTCCGCCGGGCTGCTGGGCGTCGCGCTGACGGACGCCGGCGCGGCCGAGATCGCCTCCCGGTCCCGGGGGACCCCGCGGATCGCCAACCGACTGCTGCGGCGGGTGCGGGACTACGCACAGGTGCGCTCCGACGGCGTGGTCACCCTGGAGGTCGCACACCGGGCGCTGGACCTCTACGAGGTCGACCAGTCGGGCCTGGACCGGCTCGACCGGGCCGTCCTCGACGTGCTCTGCCGCCGGTTCGGGGGCGGGCCGGTCGGCGTGTCGACGCTGGCCGTGGCCGTGGGCGAGGAGCGGGAGACCGTCGAGGAGGTCGCGGAGCCGTTCCTGGTGCGCTCGGGGCTGCTCGCCCGCACACCGCGGGGCCGGGTCGCGACGGCCGCCGCATGGGCCCATCTCGGCCTTCAGGTGCCCCCCGACGCCTACTTCGGCGTCGCCGCGGCCGACGACGACCAGACGCTCTTCGACGCCGAGGAGTGAGCGATACCTCCCGGGCACTTCGCCAACCCGGCCAGGTGGCTCCCCCCGGGCAGTTACACTCGACCCTTGGTCAAGGTTTGTCACCTTGCCGTTCCCCCTGCCCGCTCGCTGACTGAGGTGCTCTCTTGAACAACTTGGCAGGCCTCCTGCCGTTCGTGCTCATCTTCCTGGTCTTCTGGTTCCTGATCCTCCGCCCGCAGCGGCGGCGCCAGCAGGCGGTGGCGCAGACGCAGAGGGCGCTGACGGTCGGCACCGAGGTGGTGCTCTCGTCGGGGATCTACGGGACGGTTGCGTCGTTGGACGACCAGACACTCGGGCTCGAGCTGGCACCCGGCACCGTCATCAAGGTGGCCCGGCAGGCCGTCGTACGCGTGCTGGAGACGGATCCGAGCCTTCCCGACCTCGACGGCCCGAACGGGCTGCACGACACCGACAGCGACGACCCGCGCCTGTGAGCGCGGACGACCGGGCCCCGTCCCGGCCGATGAGGAGCGAGTAGCAGTGGCGAAGCGAACCGCCCGGCCGGCACGTCGGCTGGCCATCTTCGGGTTGGCCGTGGCCCTCCTGTACGGCGGCATCGCGCTCGCCGGCCAGTGGCAGCCGAAGCTCGGCCTGGACCTGCAGGGCGGCACCCGGATCACGCTGGAGGCCAGCACGGCGACCGGCCAGAAGGTGACCGCGGCCAACCTGGAGGAGGCCCGCAGCATCATCGACCAGCGGGTCAACGGCAGCGGCGTGGCCGAGGCCGAGGTCGGCACCCAGGGCAACAACAACATCGTGGTGGAGGTCCCCGGTCCCGAGCGGGGCGACCTCGTCGAC
Organism: Nocardioidaceae bacterium; assembly: GCA_025927955.1. Classification (GTDB taxonomy): domain Bacteria; phylum Actinomycetota; class Actinomycetes; order Propionibacteriales; family Nocardioidaceae; genus Nocardioides_B. The sequence goes on along the minus strand of JAICKK010000017.1, from coordinate 19,478 downwards.
ACGGTGAAGCAGACCGCGCAGCTGCGGTTCCGGCTGGTCGCCGCCGTGGCGCCCGGCCGCCCCCAGCCCAAGCCGTCGCCGAGCGCCTCGCCCAGCGGGTCGGCCGGCCCGAGCAGCAGTCCGAGCACCAGTCCGAGCAGCAGTCCCAGCAGCAAGGTCAAGCCGGGTGGGAAGCAGACCAAGGGCGCCGCGTCGTCGAAGGCCAGCCCCAAGGGACGCGCCCTGTCCTCGGGGCTGCTGGCCGCCGACCGGGCGGCGGCCAAGCCGTCGTCCTCGCCGAGCCCGAAGAGCCCGTCCTCGAGCCCCTCCTCCTCGAGCCTGCCGACCGCCGGTGCCACCGCGCCGGCCGCCCCGCAGGTCTCCCAGAAGGGCGCGCCCGTCAGCCAGCCGCTGAAGTGGATGGACAACCCGGGCCAGGCCTGGCTGAAGCGGTTCGCGGCGTTCAACTGCCCCACGGGCAAGCAGACGACGTCCTTCGACGACCCCAAGGACAAGCCGCTGATCACCTGCGGCAAGGACGGCCTGAAGTACCTCCTGTCGGTGCCGATGATCGAGGGCACCCAGCTGACCGGTGCCCAGGCGTCGCCGCCGAACCAGCAGAACACCCAGTGGACGGTCAACCTCTCCTTCAACGGCGAGGCCCGCAAGGTCTTCGCCAACGTGACGCGTCAGATCGCCAACCAGACCAGCCCGATCACCGGCCAGCAGAAGCAGTTCGCGATCGTGCTCGACGGCAAGGTGATCTCCGCGCCCACGGTCGAGGGGTCGATCCCCAACGGTCAGGCCGAGATCAGCGGCAACTTCACCCAGGCGTCCGCCGAGTCCCTGGCCAACAGCCTCAAGTACGGCTCTCTGCCCCTGCGCTTCAAGGTCCCGGTCGTCAGCGAGGAGGGGCCGACCCTGGCCTCGGACCAGCTGTCCGGCGGCCTGTTCGCCGGGGCGATCGGTCTCGCCCTGGTGCTGGTCTACTGCCTGCTCTACTACCGCGGGCTGGGCATCGTCGTGCTGATGTCTCTCCTGGTCGCGGGCGTGGTGACCTACGCCGTGGTCCTCGCGATGAGCCAGGCGGTCAACTTCACGCTCACCCTGCCGGGCATCGCGGGACTGATCGTGGCGGTGGGCATCACCGCCGACTCGTTCATCGTGTACTTCGAGCGAATACGTGACGAGATGCGCACCGGCAAGTCCATGCGCGTCGCCGTCGAGGCCGGGTGGGTGCGGGCACGAGCGACCTGCCTGGCGGCGGACGGCGTCTCCCTGCTGGCGGCGGTGGTGCTGTACATCTTCTCCATCGGGGTGGTGAAGGGCTTCGCCTTCACCCTCGGGATCAGCACGGTCATCGACCTGGCGGTCTTCTTCTGGTTCACCAAGCCGCTGGTGTCGTGGCTGGCCACGTTCCGGTTCTACTACTCCGGCCACAAGTGGTCCGGCCTGTCGCCGGACCACGTCGGCACCGCGAGGACGCCCGTGCGTCGACCGAGCCACGCTGGGGGGAACGCCTGATGAGCAAGCTGTCGAACATCGGCCATGCGCTGTACGCCGGTGAGGTCTCCATCGACTTCGTCGGTCGCAAGTGGCTGTGGTACGCCATCTCCGGCGTCATCGTGGTCGTGGCGGTCGCCGGCCTCCTCGTGCGGGGGTTCAACCTGGGCATCGAGTTCCAGGGCGGCGTCGAGTACCAGGTCTCCATGCCGTCCGGCCAGGCGAACCAGGCCAACGTCACGAAGATCCGCGACGCGGTCGCGAAGGAGGCCGCGAGCGCCGGGATCGACGCGGCCGCCTCCCCGATCGTGAACACGTCGGCCGGCAACATCCGGGTGCAGACCGAGCCGCTGAACAACACCGAGGTCAACGAGATCCGGTCCGCCATCGCGCGCGCCGTGCCCGCCAAGGACATCAGCTCCGACGCGATCGGAGCGACCTGGGGTGCCCAGGTCGCGAACCGTGCGCTGCTCGGGCTCATCGTGTTCGTGGTGCTGGTGGTGTTCTTCATCTGGGCGTACTTCCGGGAGTGGAAGATGTCCGTCGGTGCGATCGTGGCGCTCGCGCACGACCTGGTGATCACCGTCGGGGTCTACGCGCTGTCCGGGTTCGAGGTCACGCCGGCGACCGTGACGGGCATCTTGACCATCCTCGGCTTCTCGCTCTACGACACCGTGGTCGTGTTCGACAAGGTGCGGGAGAACACCAAGCACCTCGCCCGCACCCACCAGACCTATGCGGAGGCGGCCAACCTCGCGGTGAACCAGACCCTGGTCCGGTCGATCAACACCTCGGTGGTCGCGCTGCTGCCGGTCGGCGCGCTGCTCTACGTCGGTGTCGTGTCGCTGGGGTCCGGAGCGCTCAAGGACCTGGCCCTGGCCCTGTTCGTCGGTATGGCGGCCGGCGCGTACTCGTCGATCTTCATCGCCACCCCGCTGGCCGTCCAGCTCAAGGAGCTCGAGCCCGGCGTCCGGGCGGGGGACGCACGGACCCTGCGTCACCGGCAGCGCCGCGAGGCCGACCGGTACGCCGCGGTCCCGTCGTACAGCGAGGACCTGCCGCTGCACGAGCCCCCGGCCGGGGTGGACGGGGTGGGCCGCGAGGCGATGGCGGCCGGGCCCGTGGACGAGCAGGCCGAGGACTGGCAGCCGCAGGAGACCGGCATCGGGGCGTCCCGCTCGCGCGTCCCGCGCTCGACCGCCGGCGAGCGGCCGGCGTCCCGGGCGGTCTCGCCGTCCGCGGCCGCCAAGCGCGCTCAGCCGTCGCGGAAGCCACGGTCCCAGCGGGGCAAGCGGTGACGCTGGCCGGTGCCAGCGCGACCGGCGCGGGGGACACCCGCCGTGGCCTCGACCGCCTGCTGGGCGAGCTGGTCCGCGACGTCCCCGACTTCCCCCAGCCGGGCGTGGTGTTCAAGGACATCACCCCGCTGCTCGCCGACCACGACGGCCTCACGGCCGTGGTCGAGGCGCTCGCGGACGCCGGACGGGACCGCGACGGCCGCGTGGTCGTCGACAAGGTCGTCGGCATGGAGGCGCGCGGGTTCATCCTGGCCGCGCCGGTCGCGCTGGCCCTCGGTGTGGGGTTCGTGCCGGTCCGGAAGGCCGGCAAGCTGCCCGGGCCCACCCATGCGGTCTCCTACGCCCTCGAGTACGGCCGAGCCACCTTGGAGGTGCACCGGGACGGCATCGCCCCGGGCGAGCGGGTACTGCTGGTCGACGACGTGCTGGCCACGGGCGGCACCGCGAACGCCACGCGCCTGCTCGTCGAGCGCTGCGGCGGCGTCCCGCACGCCCTCTCGGTGCTCATCGAGCTGACGTTCCTGCACGGTCGTGAGGCGGTCGCCGACCTGCCCCTGCGCACCCTCTGCCAGGTCTGAGGTCCGGCGTCGGCGCCGACGCGCCGTAGGATGGACCGGGCCGGGTCGTGTCCGGTCGACCTCAGGAGGAACCGTGGCGGAGGAGCGTGTCGCCAGCCGCGCCTCCGACGCGCCCGCGGACCCGGCGGGTGAGCGCCCCGAGCCGGCCCAGAAACCGGCCCAGAAGCCGGCCCAGCCGGCGGGCCCGGCCGGCCGGCGGATGCGCGCCCGGCTCGCCCGGATGGCCACCAAGAGCCAGTCCGAGAACCCGGTCCTCGAGCCCCTCTACCGTGCGGTCCGGGCCAACCACGCCAAGGCCGACCTCGAGCTCCTGGAGCGCGCCTACCTGACCGCCGAGCGCCTGCACGCCGGCCAGATGCGCAAGAGCGGCGACCCCTACATCACCCATCCCCTGGCCGTCACCACCATCCTCGCCGACATCGGCATGACCGAGCCGACCCTCGTCGCGGCGCTGCTCCACGACACCGTGGAGGACACGCCGTACACCCTCGAGGAGCTGCGCGCCGACTTCGGCGACGAGGTCGCCCTGCTCGTCGACGGCGTCACCAAGCTCGACAAGGTGAAGTACGGCGACACCGCACAGGCGGAGACCATCCGCAAGATGATCGTGGCGATGAGCCGCGACATCCGGGTGCTCGTCATGAAGCTCGCCGACCGCCTGCACAACATGCGCACGCTGCGCTACCTCAAGCAGGAGACCCAGGAGCGCAAGGCTCGCGAGACGCTCGACATCTATGCGCCGTTGGCCCACCGGCTCGGCATGAACACCCTCAAGTGGGAGCTCGAGGACCTCGCGTTCGCGACGCTGCACCCCAAGATGTACGACGAGATCGTGCGCCTGGTCGCCGAGCGGGCGCCGTCGCGGGACCAGTTCCTGGCCCAGGTGATCGCCCAGGTCGAGGCCGACCTGCGCGAGGCCAGGATCAAGGCCGTGGTGACCGGCCGGCCGAAGCACTACTACTCGATCTACCAGAAGATGATCGTGCGCGGACGCGAGCTCTCCGACATCTACGACCTGGTGGGCATCCGGATCCTCGTCGAGGGGGACCGCGACTGCTATGCCGCGCTGGGCGTGCTGCACAGCCGCTGGAATCCGGTGCCGGGCCGGTTCAAGGACTTCGTCGCCATGCCGAAGTTCAACATGTACCAGTCGCTGCACACCACGGTGATCGGCCTGCACGGCAAGCCCGTCGAGCTGCAGATCCGCACCTTCTCCATGCACCGCCGTGCCGAGTACGGCGTGGCCGCCCACTGGAAGTACAAGGAGGACGTCCGCCTCGGTCGGGACACCGACCAGAGCCTGGCCGACGGCGGGGACATGTCCTGGGTCCGCCAGCTTCTCGACTGGCAGCAGGAGACCGAGGACCCGGGGGAGTTCCTGGAGTCGCTGCGGTTCGAGATCAACTCCGCCGAGGTCTACGTCTTCACCCCTCGCGGCGACGTGCAGGCACTGCCGACCGGCTCCACCCCGGTCGACTTCGCCTACGCCATCCACACCGAGGTGGGCCACCACACCATCGGCGCCCGGGTCAACGGCCGCCTGGTGCCGCTGGAGTCGCAGCTCGACAACGGCGACGTGGTGGAGATCTTCACGTCGAAGGCGCCCAACGCCGCGCCGAGCCGGGACTGGCTGGGCTTCGTCAAGTCACCGAGGGCACGCAACAAGATCCGCCAGTGGTTCACCAAGGAGCGCCGCGAGGAGGCCATCGACCGGGGCAAGGACCAGATCGCCCGGCTGATGCGCAAGGAGGGCCAGCCGCTCAAGCGGGTGCTCACCCACGAGACGCTGAGCACGGTGGCCACCGAGCTGCGGCTGCAGGACGTCTCCGCGCTCTACGCCGCCGTCGGCGAGGGGAACCTGGGCGCCCAGACGGTCGTCCGGCGGGTCATCGATCTCTTCGGCGGGGACGAGGGCGCCACGGAGGACCTGGCCGAGGGCGTGACGATCACCACCGACCGGTCCAAGCGTCCGGTCGCGGGCGAGGCCGGGGTCATCGTCAAGGGTGAGCCGGACGTGTGGGTGAAGCTGGCCAAGTGCTGCACCCCGGTCCCCGGCGACCGGATCATCGGCTTCGTCACCCGCGGCGCCGGGGTGTCGGTGCACCGTGCCGACTGCACCAACGCCGAGAGCCTCACCTCCCAGCCCGAGCGGCTCGTCGCCGTCGAGTGGGCCCCCACCTCGCAGTCGATGTTCCTGGTGAACATCCAGCTGGAGGCGCTGGACCGCAACCGGCTCCTGTCCGACATCACCAAGGTGCTCTCCGACGTGCATGTCAACATCCTGGCCGCGACCCTGCAGACCACCCGCGACCGCGTCGCGAAGAGCCGGTTCACCTTCGAGATGGCCGACCCCCGGCACCTCGGGCACGTCCTGAAGGCCGTGCGCTCGGTCGACGGCGTCTTCGACGCCTACCGCGTCTGAGCCCCGCTGTCTGCGCTCACCCGTCGACCCGGCGCGTCTGCACGCCTCGGGGACGTCGACCCGGCGCGTCTGCACGTTGGAGGGACGTCGACCCGGCGCGCGTGGCGGCGCCCACGACGCTGAGCTGCCCGCCGTACCTGCCCTGGGAAACTCACCCGACGGGTGATATCACCATGGGAGGGGGAAGTGAGCGCGCATCCCATGGCCAACCGCCGGCCGCTACCCGCCGAACTCCTCCAGCGCCCTCTGGGCCTCGGTGAGCCAGGAGCGTCGGGTCTCCGCGGCGGCCGCGTGCTCGGTCGCCTTGGCCTCGTCCCCCGCCGCCAGCGCCCGGTCGCGGCGAGCCTCCAGGTCCGCGATCGAGGTCTGCAGCTGGGCCACCGTGGCGGCCGCCCGGGCGCGGGCCTCCGGGTTGGAGCGGTGCCACTGGTCGTCCTCGAGGCCGCGGATCGCCTGCTCGACCGCGCGCATCCGGTTCTCGAGGTCCCGCACCCGCTCCCTGGGCACCTTGCCCGCCGCGTCCCAGCGCTCGGCGATGGAGCGGAACGACTCCTTGGCCGCCCGCAGGTCGGTCACCGGGAGCAGCGCCTCCGCCTCCGCCAGCAGCGCCTCCTTCGTCTCGGCGTTGGCCGCGAACTCCCGGTCGATCTCGGCGTTGGTGCGGTCGCGGGCCCCGAAGAAGCTGTCCTGCGCGGTCCGGAACCGCTTCCACAGCTCGTCGTCGACCCCCTTGGGGGCGGGGCCGGCGGCCTTCCACTGCCGCATCAGCTCCCGGTACCTGCCTGCCGTCGCGCCCCACTCGGTCGACTCGGCCAGCGACTCGGCCTCGGCGGCCAGCCGCTCCTTGACCACGCGGGCCGAGTCGCGCTGCTCGTTCAGCTCCGCGAAGTGCGCCTTCCTCCTGCGCGTGTACGTCGTGCGCGCCGTCGAGAAGCGCCGCCACAGGGCGTCGTCGTCGGCCTTGTCCAGCCGTGGGAGGGCCTTCCACTCGTCGAGGAGCTGGCGCAGCCGGTTGGCGCCGTTGCGCCAGTCCGAGCCGTCGGCGAGCGTCTCGGCCTCCGCCGCGATCCGCTCCTTGTCGGTCTTCGCGGCGGCCTGCCGGCGGGCGCGCTCCCGGCGGCGCCGCTCGCGCTGCTGCCCCACGACACCGGTCAGTGCCTCCAGGCGCGCCTCCAGCCCGGCCAGGTCCCCGACGGCGTGGGCGTCGTGGATGGTCGAACGGACCTGCTTGAGGGAGGCGGAGGACTCCTCGGTGCCCAGGGTTCCGGCACCGATGCGACGCTCGAGCAGCTCGACCTCGAAGACCAGGTCGGCGAACCGGCGGACGAAGAAGTCCAGGGCCTCCGCCGGGGTCACGTCGGGCATCTGGCCCACCGCCCGCTCGCCGTCGGCGGTGCGGACGTACACCGTCCCGTCGTCGCCCACCCGCCCCCACCGCGCGCCGTCCTCCGCCTCCGGCTGGCGTGCGGCGGGCACGGCCGGGCCATCACCGGCGACCGGTGCCGCGGACGGGGGTGTGGGGGAGGGTCGCCGGGGTGGGCCCGGGACCGGGGGCCGCGGCCGCGGCGCGATGGGTCGCGGGGCGCCCTCCGGCGGGTTCTCGGACCTGCTCTCCGGTGTGCTCTCGGGTGCGTCCTGAGGCGTACTGTCCGGCGTACTCTCGGGCGTACTGTCCGGGCTGGTCACGGGTCTCCCCCTGTGATCGTGGCTGAGGTCACGGCCTGCTGACGGTACAGATGTGGTGGCCAAGCGTACTCGCCGGTGGGTCCACCTCGCGGGCGCCGAGCGCGCACTCGGTAGGCTGCCATGGTTCGTCCGTACGTCGGATCCCGGTAGGACAGGAGCGCGGAGCGGTGCTGATCGCAGGCTTCCCGGCCGGGCCGTGGGGCACCAACTGCTACGTCGTGGCCAGCGGGACCGGCCAGGAGTGCGTGGTCGTCGACCCCGGCAAGGACAGCGCCGGCGGTGTCGCGCAGCTGGTGCGCGAGCACCGCCTCAAGCCGGTCGCGGTGCTGCTCACCCACGGTCACATCGACCACATGTGGAGTGTTGCCCCGGTCGCCGGAACCTATGACGCCACCGCCTACGTCCATCCGCGCGACCGGCACCTGCTCACCGACCCGCTGGCAGGCATGTCGCCGGAGACGGCCGGCATGCTGCTCGGCGGCGACTACGAGTTCGCCGAGCCCGACGCGGTGGCCGAGCTCGCCGACGGGCAGGGCCTCACGCTGGCCGGACTCGACCTGGTCGTCGACCACACCCCGGGCCACACGGGCGGCTCGGTCACCTTCCGCACGCCGTACGGCGAGCAGGACGTGTCCGAGGTGATGTTCTCGGGGGACCTGCTGTTCGCCGGCTCCATCGGCCGCACCGACCTGCCTGGGGGCGACCACCCGACGATGCTGCGGAGCCTGCGGGACAAGGTGCTGCCGCTCGCCGACGACATCGTCGTGCTGCCCGGGCACGGGGAGCAGACCAGCATCGGCCACGAGCGGGCCACCAACCCGTTCCTTGTCGACCTGCGCGACACGGCCACGCCCGCGGTCTCGCGGCCCGGCGCGCCGAGCCGGGGCCTGTGAGCCATGGCCCGTCCCTCCGCGATGAGCGGCTTTCCCGAGCTGCTGCCTGGCCAGCGGCTGGTCGAGCAGCGCGTCCTCGACTCCCTGCAGCAGACGTTCGAGCTGCACGGGTTCGTCTCGGTCGAGACCCGGGCGGTCGAGCCGCTCGACCGGCTGCTGAGCAAGGGTGAGACCTCCAAGGAGGTCTACGTGCTGCGGCGGCTGCAGGCCGAGCCGGACGACGACCGGGGGGAGACCGACAGCGCGAGCCGGCTCGGGCTGCACTTCGACCTGACCGTCCCCTTCGCCCGCTACGTCCTCGAGTTCGCGGGGAGGCTGGAGTTCCCCTTCCGGCGCTACCAGATCCAGAAGGTCTGGCGGGGGGAGCGGCCGCAGGAGGGCCGCTACCGCGAGTTCACCCAGGCCGACATCGACATCGTCGGGCGCGACGAGCTGGCCTTCCACCACGACGTCGAGGTGGCCCGCGTGATGGCGGAGGCGTTGGCCGCGCTGCCGGTGCCGCCGGTGCGGCTCCAGGTCAACAACCGCAAGCTCATCCAGGGCTTCTACGCCGGGGTCGGGGCCAGGGACGTGGACGCGGTCATGCGCGTGGTCGACAAGCTCGACAAGCTCCCGGCGGACGCCGTCGGTGCGTTGCTCGTCGACGAGGCGGGGCTCGACGAGCGGCAGGCGTCGCTGTGCCTGCAGCTGGCCGGTATCCGCAGCGCCGACACGTCCTTCGTCGAGCGGGTCCGGGAGCTCGGCGTCACCTCGCAGCTGCTCGACCGGGGGCTGGAGGAGCTCGCCGCGGTCCTCGAGGGCTGCGCCTCCGTGGCCGGTGACCGGGTGCGCGTCGAGGCGGACCTTCGCATCGCCCGCGGCCTGGACTACTACACCGGCACCGTGTTCGAGACCGTGATGGACGGCCTGGAGCACCTGGGGTCGATCTGCTCGGGCGGCCGGTACGACGCCCTGGCCTCGGACGGGCGCACGACCTACCCTGGCGTCGGCATCTCCCTCGGTGTCAGCAGGATGCTGGTCCCCCTGCTGGCCGGAGGCCGGCTCTCCGCGAGCCGGTCGGTGCCGAGCGCGGTTCTGGTGGCGCTCGTCGACGAGGGCTCGCGCCCGGTCAGCGACGCGGTGGCCCGGCGGCTGCGCGCCCGCGGCATCCCCGTCGAGGTGGCCGCGTCACCGCAGAAGTTCGGCAAGCAGATCCGCTTCGCCGAGCGGCGCGGGATCCCCTACGTCTGGTTCCCCGATCCGGGCACCGGCAGCACCGGCGGCCAGGTCAAGGACATCCGCAGCGGCGAGCAGGTCGAGGCCGATCCCGACACGTGGCGGCCGCCGGCCGAGGACCTGCGGCCCCGGGTGCTGACCGGCGACGCCCCGAACGACGACTGACCCACCAGAGGAGCCCCACCAGTGATCCGCACGCACGAAGCAGGCACCCTGCGCGCCGAGAGCATCGGCCAGAGCGTCATCCTCGCCGGCTGGGTCGCGCGCCGCCGCGACCACGGCGGTGTGGCCTTCATCGACCTGCGGGACGCCTCGGGAGTGGCCCAGGTGGTGGTCCGGGACGAGGAGCTGGCGCACCACCTGCGCGCGGAGTACTGCCTCAAGGTGACCGGAGAGGTCACGCGCCGCCCGGAGGGCAACCAGAACCCGTCGCTGCCGACCGGTGAGGTGGAGGTGGTGGCCACCGACGTCGAGGTGCTCAGCGCAGCGGCGCCGCTCCCGTTCCCCATCGACGAGCACGTCGAGGTGGGGGAGGAGGTGCGCCTGGCGCACCGCTACCTCGACCTGCGCCGGTCCGGCCCCGCCGCGGCCCTGCGGCTGCGCAGCGAGGTCAACGGGGTCGCCCGCGAGGTGCTCGCGGCTCGCCGCTTCGTGGAGGTCGAGACGCCCACGCTGACCCGCTCCACGCCCGAGGGTGCGCGCGACTTCCTCGTGCCCGCGCGGCTGCAGCCCGGGAGCTGGTACGCGCTCCCGCAGAGCCCGCAGCTGTTCAAGCAGCTGCTCATGGTGGCCGGTCTCGAGCGGTACTTCCAGATCGCCCGCTGCTACCGCGACGAGGACTTCCGGGCCGACCGGCAGCCGGAGTTCACCCAGCTCGACATCGAGATGAGCTTCGTCGACCAGGACGACGTCATCGCGCTGGCCGAGGAGGTGCTCGGCGCCGTGTGGCGGCTCGTCGGCCACGACGTGGCCACGCCGATCCCCAGGATCACCTACGCCGAGGCGATGGACCGCTACGGCACCGACAAGCCCGACCTCCGGCTCTCCCTGGAGCTCACCGACTGCACGGGCTTCTTCGCCGACACCTCCTTCCGGGTGTTCCAGGCGCCGTACGTCGGGGCCGTGGTGATGCCCGGCGGCGCGAGCCAGCCCCGCAAGCAGCTCGACGGCTGGCAGGAGTGGGCCAAGCAGCGGGGTGCTCGCGGGCTCGCCTACGTGCTGGTGCAGGAGGACGGCGGGCTGGCGGGACCGGTGGCCAAGAACCTCAGCGAGCAGGAGAGGGCCGGCCTGGCCGGTCACGTCGGGGCCGAGCCCGGCGACTGCGTGTTCTTCGCCGCCGGGGCGCCCACCTCCACCCGCGGCCTGCTCGGGGCCGCGCGCCTGGAGATCGGGCGCCGGTGCGGGCTCGTGGACGAGTCGGCGTGGAGCTTCGTGTGGGTGGTCGACGCCCCACTGTTCGAGCCGGCCGACGAGGCGACCGCCGCGGGCGACGTCGCGGTGGGCAGCGGCGCGTGGACCGCCGTCCACCACGCGTTCACCTCGCCCAAGGCGGAGTGCCTGGACACCTTCGACACCGACCCCGGCTCGGCGCTGGCCTACGCCTACGACATCGTGTGCAACGGCAACGAGATCGGCGGCGGGTCGATCCGTATCCACCGCGAGGACGTGCAGAAGCGGGTGTTCGCGGTCATGGGCCTCGGGGACGCGGAGGCCGAGGAGAAGTTCGGCTTCCTCCTCCAGGCGTTCAAGTACGGCGCGCCACCGCACGGCGGGATCGCGTTCGGGTGGGACCGGATCTGCGCCCTGCTGGCCGGCACGGACTCGATCCGTGACGTCATCGCGTTCCCGAAGACCGGCGCGGGGTTCGACCCGCTGACCGGCGCACCCGCGCCGATCACGCGCGAGCAGCGCAAGGAGGCCGGGGTGGACGCCCCGCGAGTGGCCCCGTAGGTGGAGCCTTCATAACGATCGTGCCGCCAGGCTCGAATGAGTTGTCATTGCGGCGAGCGGACGTCTAGTTTTGCGGCTGATACAACAGTGCCATCTGTGGCCGTTCGTCCCAAAGGAGACATTTGATGATCTGGAAGAAGGGCAGGCGTGTCGCGGGTGTGGGCACCGTCTGCGCCCTCGCGCTCGTGGCGTCGGCGTGCGGCGGAGGTGGTTCGGGAGGCAGCGGCGGCAACGGCGGCACCGGAACGAACGACACGGCCAACGCCGTCAAGGGCGGGACGCTCAACATGCTCGGGTCCAGTGACGTCGACTACATGGACCCGAACCTGAGCTACTACACCATCGGCACCCTGAACCTGCGGATGTGGTCGCGGTCGCTGTTCACCAACCCGGCCAAGGCGGGGGCCACCACCAGCACCGTTCCGGACCTCGCGGCCGAGATGCCGAGCACCAGCAACGGTGGCGTCAGCAAGGACGGTCTGACCTGGACCATCAAGCTCCGTGACGGCATCCAGTGGAACACCAAGCCGGTCCGTCCCGTGGTCGCCGCCGACGTCGTCCGTGGCATCCAGCGGACCTGCAACCCGGCCCAGCCGTTCGGTGGCACGCCCGACTTCGACACGCTGTTCGTCGGCTACAAGACCTTCTGCGACGGGTTCGCGCACGTGCCGCAGAACCCGAAGGCGATCGCTGGCTACATGGACTCCCACAGCATCGCCGGCGTGACCGCCAAGGACGACAAGACCCTGGTGTTCAAGCTCACCCGTCCCGCCGCCTACCTGCCCGCGATGATGTCGATGTCGGCGTTCTCGGCGGCCCCGGTCGAGTACAACAAGTACCTCCCCGGCAGCACTGCCCTCGGCAAGCACACCATCTCCGACGGGCCGTACCAGGTGCAGTCGTGGAACCCGACCAAGTCGATCACCTACGTGCGCAACCCCGCCTGGAAGGCGTCGAGCGACCCGGTCCGCAAGGCGTACGTCGACAAGATCGTCGTCGACGAGACCGTGACGCAGGAGTCGACTCAGCAGCAGCTCGAGACCGGCTCGCCCAACGCCGACCTCGAGTTCGGCAACTCCGTGCAGGCCTCGCGCGTTCCCCAGCTGCTGGCCACCAAGGACCCGAACCTGGTCATCGGTGACACCGCGGCGAGCAACCCGTACATCCTCTTCAACAACGCCTCCCCCAACAACAAGGGCGCGATGTCGAAGCTCAAGGTGCGCCAGGCGCTCGAGTACGCCATCAACCGCGACAACATCGTGCAGGTCCTCGGCGGCAAGCAGCTGAACAACCCGCTCAGCCGGGTGATCCCGAAGAGCCTGCCCGCGGGCCAGTCGGGAAGCTTCGACCTCTACAAGTACGACCCGGCCAAGGCCAAGAAGCTGCTGGCCGAGGCGGGCTACCCGAACGGTCTCAAGCTCAAGTTCCTGTACCGGCCGTCGTCGGAGGGCAGCAACAAGTCCTTCCAGACCATCAAGCAGGACCTGACCAAGGCCGGGATCCAGATCCAGGGGGTCACCTCGCCCGACGCCGACTTCTACACCAAGTACCTGCAGGTGCCCAGTGTCGCCAAGCGCGGCGTCTGGGACCTGTCCTCGGCCGGCTGGTCGGCCGACTGGTCCGGTGTGGGCAGCGAGCTGTCGTACTTCAAGCCGCTGTTCTCCGGCAAGCCGTCGTTCCCGCCCCTCGGCAGCAACTTCGGTCTCTACGACAGCCCGAAGGCGAACCAGCTGATCGACCAGGCGGTGGCCGCCAAGACCGCCGACCAGTCGCAGGCCCTGTTCCAGAAGGCCGACATGCAGGTGATGAAGGACGCCGCGTTCTTCCCGGTCACCAACCCGAGGGAGCCGCACTACCACGCCTCCCAGGTGCACAACGCCATCTACATCACCAGCATGCAGGGGTTCGACCCGACCAACGTCTGGATCGACAAGAACAAGCAGGGCGGCTAGTCCTCAGGACTGCACCCGCAACTCCGGGGTGGGGCGTTTGCCCCGCCCCGGAGTAGCGTGCAGCCACAGCACACGCGCCGTTCGACGGCTCACCGCCCATCCGGTCAGGAGGAGTGCCCGTGTCCCTGCTCGAGATCCGCGACCTCGAGGTCTCCTTCAACACCCCCGACGGCGTGGTCCGCGCCGTGCGAGGCCTGTCCTTCGACCTGGACCGCGGCAAGACGCTCGCGATCGTGGGTGAGTCCGGGTCGGGCAAGAGCGTGTCCACCCAGAGCCTCACCGGTCTGAGCCGCGGTGCGCACGTCACCGGTTCGGCGACCTTCGACGGCATCGACCTGCTCACCGCCGACGAGCACCAGCTGCGCGGCATCCGGGGCGCCCGGATCGGGATGATCTTCCAGGACCCGCTGTCGAGCCTGCACCCGTACTACCGGGTGGGCTGGCAGATCGTGGAGATGATCCGCGCCCACGACAGGTCCGTCTCGAAGCGGGCCGCACGCGACCGGGCGGCCCAGCTGCTCTCGATGGTGGGGATCCCGCACGCCAAGGACAGGATCGGCGACTTCCCCCACCAGTTCTCGGGCGGCATGCGCCAGCGGGTGATGATCGCGATGGCCATGTCGGTGGAGCCGGACCTGCTCATCGCCGACGAGCCCACCACGGCGCTGGACGTGACGGTCCAGGCCCAGGTGCTCGCGGTGATGCGCAAGCTGCAGGACGAGATGGGCACGGCCATCATCCTGATCACCCACGACCTCGGTGTCGTCGCGGAGATGTCCGACGAGATCGTGGTCATGTACGCCGGGCAGGTCATGGAGCGCGCCTCGCGCCGCGACCTGTTCTACCGTCACCACCACCCCTACACCGAAGGCCTGCTGGCCTCGCTGCCGGCGCAGGGCGGCAAGGGCACGAGGCTGAGCCCGATCAAGGGCACCCCACCCAGCTCGATCAACCCGCCGGACCGGTGCCCGTTCGCGCCCCGGTGCCCCTACGCCTTCGACAAGTGCTGGCGGGAGAACCCTCTGCCCCGGGTCGTCTTCGGGGACCCGAGCCACCAGTCCGCGTGCTGGCTGTCCACGGACGAGGCGACACGCCGTGAGGAACGGGCACGGATGGTCGCGTCGAAGCTGAGCGCCGAGGAGCCGGCATGACCAGGACAACCACCGCGGAGGGCCAGGGCAACACGGGGTCCGACGAGCCGCTGCTGCGGCTGCGGGGCGTGAAGAAGCACTTCCCGGTGCAGTCCTCCGCGCTGATCCGCGGCGAGCAGGAGTACGTCCACGCGGTCGACGGCGTCGACCTGGACGTCCGCAGGGGGGAGACCCTGGGCCTGGTCGGCGAGACCGGCTGTGGCAAGTCCACGCTGGCCCGCTGCATCGCGCGGCTCTACGACCTCACCGAGGGCACCATCGAGCTCGACGGCCGGGACATCTCCACGCTGTCCCGCCGCGAGATGCGTCCGCTGCGCCGCGAGATCCAGATGATCTTCCAGGACCCCTACGGGTCGTTGAACCCCCGCCGGCGGGTGGGCTCGATCATCGGCGAGCCGTTCGCCATCCATGACATCGGCAGCAGGCGGGAGCGCAAGAAGCAGGTCCAGGAGCTGATGGAGCTCGTCGGCCTGAACCCCGAGCACTACAACCGCTTCCCCGCGGACTTCTCCGGCGGTCAGCGCCAGCGCATCGGCGCGGCCCGGGCCCTGGCGCTCAAGCCGAAGATGCTGGTGTGCGACGAGCCCGTCTCGGCACTCGACGTCTCGATCCAGGCGCAGCTGATCAACCTGCTCGCCGACCTGCAGGACGAGCTCGGCCTCACCTACGTCTTCATCACCCACGACCTGTCGGTGGTGCGCCATATCAGCGACCGGATCGCCGTGATGTACCTCGGCAAGGTGATGGAGGTCGCGCCGGTCGAGGAGCTGTTCGAGACCAGCCGGCACCCGTACACCCGGGCGCTGCTCTCGGCGCTCCCCCTGCCGGACCCGGACCTCGCCGACCGGCGCGAGCAGATCATCCTCGTCGGTGACATGCCGACACCGGTCCACCCGCCCTCGGGCTGCCGCTTCCACACGAGGTGCCCCAAGGCGCAGCCCGACTGCGCGGAGGTGGTGCCGCCGCTGGAGAAGGCGAAGGACGACGACTCCGCCGACCACCTCACCGCCTGCCTGTACCCGATGGACCCCGACGAGCGTCTCTCGCGGGCCAGGGCCACGGTCGCGGACTCGGAGATCGTCGCCGACGACAGTGCCCTCGGAGGGGTCTCATGAGCATCGGTACCTCGGACGTCGCCGCCGCCCACGAGGAGGTCGCCGGTCCCGTCATCGAGGGGCGCAGCCCCTGGGCCCTGGCGTTCGCGCGGCTGCGTCGTGACAAGGTGGCGATGCTCTCGCTGGCCATCATCATCGTGATCGTCGTGGTGGCCCTGCTCGCGCCCCTCTTCTCGGCGATCACCGGCCACGGACCCAACGAGCAGTACCACACGGCCAACGCGCTGTCCCCCGGCGGCCTTCCCAGGGGACCGAGCGGGGAGTTCTGGTGGGGCACCGACGACCTCGGTCGTGACGTGCTGGTGCGCACCGTGTACGGCGCGCGCATCTCGCTGCTCGTGGGCGTGCTCGCGACCGCGCTGACGGTGGCGATCGGGGTCGTCCTCGGCCTCACCGCGGGCTTCCTCGGTGGTCTCGTGGACACGCTGCTCACGCGGCTCATCGACGTGGTCCTGTCGGTCCCGTTCATCCTCGTCGCCGTGGCCCTGGTCTCGATCACGGGTCCGAGCCTGTCGATCACCGTGCTCGTGATCGGGTTCTTCAGCTGGGCGTCCGTGGCGCGCATCGTGCGGGGCCAGGTGCTCTCGCTGCGGGAGCGAGAGTTCGTCGAGGCGGCCCGCTCGCTCGGGTCGTCGGACCGGCGGATCATGTTCGTGGACATCCTGCCCAACGTGCTCTCCCAGGTGATCGTCTACACCACGCTGCTGATCCCGGTGGTGATCGTGGTCCAGGCGACGCTGTCGTTCCTCGGGCTCGGGCTGCCGCCGCCGACCGCCGACTGGGGCGGCATGATCAGCGAGGCGCAGAGCTACTACACGGTCGCCCCCTGGTTCATCGCCTTCCCCGGTGCCGCCCTGGTGATCACCACGCTCGCCTTCAACCTGTTCGGTGACGGCGTCGCGGACGCCTTCGACCCGCGCACCGACCGGCTGATCAGCCAGTGAGGAGCAGCTCGTCATGATCCGGTTCCTGATCCGGCGCATCCTGCTCGGCATCCTCGTGCTGTGGCTGATCACGATGGCGGTGTTCGGGCTGTTCTTCGTGGCCCCGAACAACGTCGCACGCACGATGGCCGGCCGGCAGGCCACGCCCCAGACCGTGGAGCTGATCCGCGAGCGGCTGGGGCTCGACCAGCCGGTGTGGAAGCAGTACCTCGACTTCATCTGGAAGGCACTGCACGGCAACCTGGGGTACGACTACTACTACCAGCTCCCGGTCACCCACATCATGGCCCAGGCGCTCCCGATCACGCTCTCGCTGGCGCTGGGCGCCTCGGTGATCTGGCTGATCATCGGGGTGACGAACGGGGTGCTCTCGGCGGTCTACCCGCGCAGCTTCATCGACCGGGGGCTCACCGCGTTCGCGCTGTTCTTCTACTCCTTCCCGTCGTTCCTGCTCGGCCTGGTGCTGCTGTACTTCATCTACTACAAGCTCACGCTCAGCGGACTGCGCTGGTTCCCCCCGGGCGGCTACGCGCCGCTCAGCCAGGGGCCGGGGCAGTGGGCCCTGCACATGATCCTGCCGTGGCTCACCCTCGCGCTGGTGCTGGCCGCGACCTACACCCGGCTCACCCGCAGCTCCATGCTCGACGTCCTCGGTGAGGACTACGTCCGCACCGCCCGGTCCAAGGGCCTCTCGGAGCGGCGGGTCGTCCTCCGGCACGGTCTGCGCAGCGCGCTCACCCCGGTGGTGACCCAGTTCGGCATCGACCTGGGCCAGCTGATCGGCGGTGTGGTGGTCACGGAGACCGTGTTCAGCCTCCCCGGCCTCGGCAAGACCGTGATCGACGCGATCACCCGGCAGGACCTGCCGGTGATCGTGGGCATCGTGATCTTCGCCTCGGCGGCCGTGGTCACCGCGAACATCCTCGTCGACGTGGCCTACGCCCTCCTGGACCCGCGGGTACGGCTGCACTGAGCCGTGCCCAGTCCGCCGTAGGCTGCTGGGCGTGGACGGGTTGTTCGAGATGGGCACGGTGTCGTCGTCGGACGAGCCCGCCACCCGATCCGGCGGCTCCCTCGCCGGCAGCGACCATGCCTCCGCCCCGCTCGCCGTACGGATGCGACCGCGCACGCTCGAGGAGCTCGCCGGCCAGCGACACCTGCTGGCACCCGGGTCGCCGCTGCGCCGGCTGGTCGAGGGCGACCAGCCGATGTCGCTGCTGCTGTGGGGCCCGCCCGGGTCCGGCAAGACCACGATCGCCTCGATCCTCAGCCTGCAGACCGACCGCCGGTTCGTCGAGGTCTCGGCCGTCGCCGCGGGCGTCAAGGAGGTGCGGGCCGCGATCGAGGGCGCCCGGACCGTCCTCGCGCGGGGCGGGCAGGAGACGGTCCTGTTCGTCGACGAGGTCCACCGGTTCTCCAAGGCCCAGCAGGACGCGCTGCTGCCGGGGGTGGAGAACCGGTGGGTGACGCTGGTCGCGGCGACCACCGAGAACCCCTTCTTCAGCGTCATCTCGCCGTTGCTGTCGCGCTCGCTGCTGCTCACCCTCGAGCCGCTCACCGACGACGACGTGCGCGGGGTCATCGCCGGTGCGCTCACCGACGGCCGCGGGCTCGGTGGCGCGGTCGGCCTCGACGAGGACGCGCTCGACCACCTGGTCCGCCTCGCCGGCGGGGACGCCCGCCGGGCCCTGACCTACCTCGAGGCCGCTGCGGGTGCCGCCCGGTCTCGCGGCCTGGACATGGTCGACGTGGAGACCACCGAGACCGCGGTGGACCGGGCCGCGGTCCGCTACGACCGGCAGGGCGACCAGCACTACGACGTGACCAGCGCCTTCATCAAGTCGGTGCGGGGCTCGGACGCCGACGCGGCGCTGCACTACCTGGCGCGGATGGTCGAGGCGGGGGAGGACCCCCGGTTCATCGCCCGGCGCCTGGTGATCCTCGCCAGCGAGGACATCGGGCTGGCCGACCCCACCGCGCTCACCACCGCGGTCGCGGCCGCGCAGGCGGTGCAGCTGATCGGCATGCCCGAGGCGCGGCTCAACCTGGCGCAGGCCACGATCGCGCTGTCGCTGGCACCGAAGTCCAACGCGGTGATCACCGCCATCGACGCCGCGAGCGCCGACGTGCGGGCCGGGAAGGTCGGGCCGGTGCCCGCGCACCTGCGCGACGCGCACTACGGCGGGTCCCGCACGCTCGGGCACGGCGCCGGCTACCGCTACTCCCACGACGAGCCGTTCGGCATCGCCGAGCAGCAGTACGCCCCGGACGTCGTCGCCGACGCCGACTACTACCGGCCCACGTCGCTGGGTGCCGAGGGCGCGCTCAAGGAGCGCTGGGAGCGGATCCGGCGCCGCATCCGCGGCACCTGACCACCGCGCCGGCGGTTGAGGTGGCGAGGCGCTGGCCGAGCCCTCGAAACCATGGTCAGGTCCGCGCTCAAGGTCGCCGTGGTTTCGAGGCCCTCGCCCCTGGGGGCTCGGGCACCTCAACCAGCGTTGGTTGAGGTGGCGAGGCGCTGGCCGAGGCCTCGAAACCCTGGTCAGGTTCGCGCCCAAGGTCGCCGTGGTTTCGAGGCCCTCGCCCCTGGGGACTCGGGCACCTCAACCAGCGTCGGATGCGTTGGTTGAGGTGGCGAGGCGCTAGCCGAGCCCTCGAAACCATGGTCGGGTCCGCGCTCAAGGTCGCCGTGGTTTCGAGGTGTCCAGTACCGGGTTTGATGGAGACCATCAATCCACGGAGGCAGAAGCATGGTTGCACCACGGAAGTATCCGGAGGAGCTGCGGGAGCGG
>JAICKK010000143.1 GCA_025927955.1 Nocardioidaceae bacterium | reverse complement strand
GAGAGGACCTTCTAGGCGGGGGCTCGAGACGGCGGCGGAGGGACGCGCGCGGCACCCACGATAGCCGGGCACCGCCGCAGACGGTCCCGGGAACCTCCTACGACGCCGGCCCGTTGCCCCGTAGGGTGGAGGCTCGGGGCACCACCGATGGACAACAGAAGGGGCCGGCCGGCATGAGTCTCATGAAGCGCATCAGCCTGATCTTCCGGGCGAAGGCCGACAAGGCGCTCGACCGCGCCGAGGACCCGCGCGAGACGCTCGACTACAGCTACAAGCGCCAGCTCGAGCTGCTGACCAAGGTGCGCCGTGGTGTCGCCGACGTCGCGACCAGCCGCAAGCGCGTGGAGCTGCAGGCGGCGCAGCTGAACCAGCAGTCCGACAAGCTGACCCAGCAGGCGCAGAAGGCGCTGTCGATGGGCCGGGAGGACCTGGCGCGCGAGGCGCTGACGCGCAAGTCGGCGCTCACCGGGCAGATGTCCGACCTCGAGCAGCAGCGCGCTCAGCTGCAGGGCGAGGAGGAGAAGCTGACGCTGGCCTCCCAGCGGCTGCAGGCCAAGGTCGAGTCCTTCCGCACCCAGAAGGAGACGATCAAGGCCAAGTACACCGCCGCGGAGGCGCAGACCAGGATCAACGAGGCGTTCTCCGGCATCTCCGAGGAGATGGGCGACGTCGGGATGGCCGTGCAGCGGGCCGAGGACAAGACGGCGCAGATGCAGGCGCGCGCCGGTGCCATCGACGAGCTGATCGCCTCAGGTGCCCTCGACGACGCCAGCTCCCTGAACCGTGGCGACGACATCTCCCGCGAGCTCGAGGCGATGTCCTCGCAGTCCGACGTCGAGTCGGAGCTGGCGGCACTCAAGGCGGGCGTCTCGGGTCCCGCCGGCGGCCAGGCCCTGGAGCCGGGGGACAGCGCGTCGCCCGCCGAGGTCGAGGCGGCACCCGTGCAGGACCGGAAGGAGCAGGAGGACCGGCCATGATCGTGCGCATCCTCGGTGAGGGTCAGTGGGAGGTCGCCGACACGCACCTCGGCGCGCTCAACCACCTCGACGAGCAGCTGGAGGCCGCGGTGGAGGCCGGCGACCACGAGACGTTCTCCGAGAGCCTCCACGAGCTCCTCGTCGCCATCCGCACGACGGGCGACCGGCTCCCGGACGACTCGCTGCTCGACTCCGACCTCATCCTGCCCCCGACCGACGCGACGCTGGAGGAGGTGCGGGAGCTGCTCGGTGACGACGGGCTGATCCCGGGCTGATGGCCAGGACACGCTTCATCGCCGACCGGGGGCTCACCGCCCGGATGACGCTGGTGATGTTCCTGCTCGGCGCGATCTTCGTCGGGCTCATCGTGGGCCTGATGTACCTCTTCCCCGGCTACGCCGTGATCATCGGCCTCGTCGGCCTGGGCATCGCCTGGTTCCAGTGGTACAACTCCGACACCATGGCCCTCAAGGCCATGCGCGCGCGGGAGGTCACCCCCGAGGAGGCGCCCGAGCTGCACGGCATGATCGACCGGCTCTGCGCGCTGGCGGACATGCCCAAGCCCAGGGTTGCGATCGCCTACACCGACATGCCCAACGCGTTCGCTACCGGGCGCTCGGCCAACCACTCCGCGGTGTGCGTGACCACGGGGATCCTCGACCGGCTGACCGCCGAGGAGATGGAGGGCGTGCTCGCCCACGAGCTGTCCCACGTGGCGCACCGCGACGTGCTGGTGATGACGCTGGCCGCCTCGGCCGGGATCATCGCCGGGATGGCGACGCGGGGTGCGCAGTACGGCGCGATCTTCGGCGGCGGGGACCGGCGCGGCAGCAACAACAACAACAACAACGGCGTGCCCGTGTGGATCGTGGTGCTGGTCCTCAGCCTGGTGGTGTACGCGGTGAGCTTCTTCCTGACGCGGATGCTCTCGCGCTACCGCGAGCTGTGCGCGGACCGGTCCGGCGCCTACCTCACCCAGAAGCCGTCGGCCCTGGCGAGCGCGCTGACGAAGATCAGCGGCGAGATGGCCTCGATCCCGAACAAGGACCTGCGGGCGAGCCAGCCGATGAACGCGTTCTTCATCGCGCCGGCCGTCAGCGGGATCGGCCTGAGCACCCTCACCTCGACGCACCCGTCCCTGGAGCATCGGCTCGAGCAGCTCGCGCGGGTGTCGGCGGAGCTGGGCAAGCCCATGGACGGCGGGTTCCGCGCTCCAGGCCTCGGGTACTGAGCCGCGGGTCGTCGACGATGGGTCTGTGGGACGCGCTCACCGGGCGCACCAAGCCGGTCCGGGCCAACCTCGACGCGCTGTTCGCCCTGCCGGCGGCGGCGGTGACGTTGCAGACCTCGGCCGGGTTCGTGGCCACCGGCGTCGGCTCGGTGTGCTTCCGCGCCGCGGAGGGCGCCGCCTTCGCGCAGACCCAGAAGGACGTCGTCGAGCTCCTGGACAACGACGACGACCCCGACGTCGAGTGCAGCACCGACGACTTCGGCTTCACCTGGCTGCTGGCCCGGCAGAGCCCCGACGACCTGGCCGCCCTGGTGACCGACCTGCACACGGTCAACACCTCGCTGGAGGCGCAGGGCTTCGGCCCCAGCCTGCTGTGCTCGCTGGTCGGCTTCACCGACCCGGCCGGCCGGACGCTGGGCCTGGTCTACCTCTACAAGCAGGGCACCTTCTACCCGTTCGCCCCGCAGGGACCCCAGCGCCGCGACAACCTCCTCGAGCTGCAGGTGCGTGACCTCGTCGGCGACGACCTGCCCGTGGAGAAGCAGCTCAACCGCTGGATGCCCCTGTGGGGAGCCCCCGGCCTCTGAGGAGCGCGAGCGGAGCGAGCGCAGACTTAGAGGAAGTAGCCGCTGTGCAGGTAGGGCGCCGGAGGCTTCATGCCGCGCAGGCCGAGGTAGCCGTGGGTCCACAGCTCGAGCCGGCACGCCATCCCGACGTCGAGGGCCCACTGGTTCGCGGCGCTCACGTGGGCGAGGGTGACCTCGACCTGTGGTGACGAGGCCGCCAGCGACTCCCAGAGCAGGTCGCCCGCGGCCCGCCGGGAGGTCGCGGCGAGCAGGTGCGCCCCGCCCTCCGGGGGGACGTACGCGTAGCCGGAGCCGGTCGGCCGGTCCACGACGAGCAGGCGGTGGGTACTGGCGAGCACCGTGTGGTCAGGCCCGTGCGCGGCGTCGCGGACCTGCCGGTCGACCGAGTTCATCAGGTCGAGGTCCCCGAGCGAGCCCTCGCGGACGCGCTCGACGACGGGCAGCACCGCGCGGGGCACCCGCCCTCGCAGCAGCATCGTCGGGTGCAGCGTGAATCCGGCCAGCCGGTAGTGCCGCACGGCGCGCGGGTCGTCGGAGGCGGCGACCATCCCGCGCAGGCACGCCGAGCCGTGCTGCAGCGCGGGGTCGAGCACCCGGCGGCCGACCCCCCGGCCCTGAAGCCCCGGCCGCACGGCGTACGACGCGAGCAGCCAGGTCAGGTCGCGGCGCATGCTCATCGCGACCCCGAGCAGGCCGCTGCCGTCCTCGGCGACCCAGCAGCCCCGCGGGTCGGTGGCCACCAGGTGCGCGGCCCGCGCCCGCCACAGGTCGGACCTCTCGACGCTGCGGCGCGCCGGCGCGGGCCATCCGGTGCGGCGGGTACGGACGTCCAGGTCGACGTACGCCTCGTCGGTGAGCCGCTCGACGTCCGCCACGTCCGCGGCCGTCATCGGGCGGACGAAGTAGTCGGCGGGCATCACCGGCCAGCCTAGGCCGTCCGCCGCCCGTCTGCGGTCCAGCATGACTCGGCGCGGACTCGGCGCGGACCTCCTCGGGGAGGATGGGGGCATGCGCGTCCTCATCGCCCCTGCCGAGCACGCGGGCGCGCTCAGCGCGCTCGAGGCCGCCCAGGCGATCGCCGAGGGCTGGCGGCGCCGGGCACCCGACGACGAGCTGGAGCTCGTTCCCATGGCCGACGGGGGCCCCGGGTTCGTCGACGTGCTGCACGCCTCGCTCGGCGGTGAGCTCCTGGCGGTGACCGTCCGTGGCCCGTACGGCGGGCAGGTGCCCGGCTCGGTGCTGCTGCACGGCGACGCCGCCTATGTCGAGAGCGCACAGGCGTGCGGCCTGCGTCTGGGTCCCGAGGCCGAGCGCGACGCCGAGCGCGCCACGACCTACGGCGTGGGCGAGCTGCTCCTGGCCGCGGTCGAGGCCGGGGCGCGCCGGGTGCACGTCGGCCTCGGGGGCTGCGGCAGCAACGACGGCGGCGCCGGCCTGCTCGCTGCGCTGGGCGCCGTGCCGGAGCCCGCGACGGCCCTCGAGCGGGGCGCGGCCGGGCTCGGACGGCTCGAGTCCGTCGACCTCGGCGCGGCCCGGGACCGGCTCCGCGCCGTCGGCCTCGTCGCCGCCACCGACGTGGACGGCCCGCTCCTCGGGCTCGTGGGCACCACCAACGTGCACGGTGCGCAGCGGGGCCTGGCCGCGGACCGGCTGCTGGTCGTCGACTCGTGGCTCGAGCGGCTCGCCGCCCGCACGGACCGCAGGCTGGCGCTCGCGAGGGGCGCCGGTGCCGGAGGCGGGCTCGGGTTCGCGCTGCTGCTGCTCGGTGCGGCGCTCTCGCCCGGCGTCGACGTGGTCTGCCGGGCCCTGGGCCTCCTCGAGCGGGCCCGGCGCGCCGACCTGGTCCTCACCGGAGAGGGCTCGTTCGACTTCTCCTCACGATCGGGCACGGTGCCCTACGGCGTGGCCGCCGTCGCCGCCGAGGCACTCAGGCCGTGCGTCGCGCTGGCCGGCCGGGTGCTCGTCGGCGCCCGCGAGATGCGCGCTCTCGGCATCGAGTCGGCGTACTCGGTCAGCGACCTGGTCGGTGAGCGAGCCGTGGTCGACGACCCTGCCGGGGGACTGGCGGCCCTCGCGGAGCGGGTGGCGCGGACCTGGTCGCGATGACGGCCCCTTGGGAATACTCGATGATGTGCGACCATTGGACTAGCTGACCGTCACGAATCCGCCTGTCCAGACGTTTGGAGCATCGCCGATGACCGAGCAGGTCGACACCACCACCGAGGTCCGCCACGACGGCATCAACGTCAGTGACACCGCCGCCAGCAAGGTGAGGACCCTGCTGGCCCAGGAGGGCCGCGACGACCTTCAGCTGCGCATCGCCGTGCAGCCCGGTGGCTGCTCGGGCCTGCGCTACCAGCTGTTCTTCGACGAGCGGAACCTCGACGGCGACGTCGTCTCCGACTTCGACGGTGTCTCGGTGGTCGTGGACCGGATGAGCATGCCCTACCTCAACGGTGCCGTCATCGACTTCGTGGACACCATCGAGAAGCAGGGGTTCACCATCGACAACCCCAACGCCGGCGGGTCGTGCGCCTGCGGGGACTCGTTCCACTGACGCGCCCGGCTCGATAGCCTCGCCGAGGACCCCCGGCCGCCCCTGGCGACGGGGGTCCTCGACGTTCCCGGTCCGGTCGGCCACCTCGTCACCGGCCGCGTGCGGGTAGTGTGCGACCCGCCCCTGACGGGTGCGAGCCGTCGGGCGCACCCCACCACAGCCTCGTGAGGACCTCGCCGTGTCGCTGCTCGTCACCGGCTCCATCGCCACCGACCACCTGATGACCTTCCCCGGGCGGTTCGCCGACTCGCTGGTGGTCGAGCAGCTCGACAAGATCGCGCTGTCGTTCCTCGTCGACGACCTGGAGGTGCGTCGCGGTGGCTGCGCGGCGAACATCTGCTTCGGGCTGGGCAACCTGGGCCTGCGCCCGGTGCTCGTGGGCGCGGTCGGCGAAGACTTCGTCGACTACCGCTCGTGGCTGGAGCGGCACAACGTCGACTGCGACTCCGTGCACGTGTCGCAGACCCGGCACACCGCCCGGTTCGTGTGCACCAACGACTCCATGATGGCCCAGATCGCCTCCTTCTACGCCGGCGCGATGAGCGAGGCCCGCGAGATCGAGCTCGCGCCGATCGTCGAGCGGGTGGGCGGGGTGACCTACGTGCTCGTGGGGCCGAACGACCCCGAGGGAATGCTGCGGCACACCGACGAGTGCCGCCGGCGCGGCTACCCCTTCATCGCCGACCCCAGCCAGCAGCTGGCCTTCGGCGAGGGCCCGATGATCCGCGACCTCATCGACGGCGCCTCGATCCTGTTCAGCAACGAGTACGAGTCCGCGCTCATCGAGAAGAAGACCGGCTGGTCCTCGGGTGAGATCCTCGAGCGGGTCGGCACCCAGGTGGTGACGCTGGGCGCCGCAGGCGTGCGCGTCGAGCGCGCCGGTGAGGAGCCGGTCATCGTGCCCGCCGTACCGGAGGTGGCCAAGGTCGAGCCGACCGGTGTGGGGGACGCCTTCCGCGCGGGCTTCCTGGCCGCGCTCGAGTGGGGGCTGACCCTCGAGCGGGCCGCCCAGCTCGGATGCCTGCTCGCGGTCCACGTGGTCGAGAAGGTGGGCACCCAGGAGTACACCCTGCGCCGCGCGGCGTTCGTGCGCCGGTTCGCCGCCGCGTACGGCGAGCAGGCGGCCGCCGAGATCGACGCCCACGTCCGCACGCCCCGGCCCTGAGGCCCACCTCAGGCCAGACCGAGGCGCTCGAGGACCCGCTGCGTCGCCCGTCCGTCCTCCAGCGCGCCGTACGTCGCCCGGAACCGCGCGTAGCGCTCGGCGTAGCGCTCCTTGTCGTCCTCGACCCGCAGGAGCGCCTCGGCCAGCGCGTCCGCGTCGGCGACCACCGGACCGGGCGCGTCGGGGAGCAGGTCGAAGTAGAAGCCACGGATCTGGTCGCGGTAGCGGCCCAGGTCGTAGGCGTAGAACACCATGGGCTTGCCGGTCAGCGAGAAGTCGAACATCACCGAGGAGTAGTCGGTCACCAGCACGTCCGCGGCCAGGTACAGCTCGCGGATGTCGCGGTGCCAGGAGACGTCGACCACGCCGGGTCCGCGGGGGGTCTGCAGGCGCCCGGTCACCAGGTTGTGCCCGCGAGCGAGCACCATGTGCGGGCGGCCGCTCCCGTCCAGCCGAGAGACCAGTGCGGGCAGGTCCAGGCGCATCGGTATCGACGTGGAGCCGCCGTAACCCTCGTCGTCGCGCCACGTCGGCGCGTACAGCACCACGGTGACGTCCTCGGGCACGCCGCAAGCCCGCCGTACGTCGGTGCGGACCCGGTCCGCCTCGGGGGAGAGCAGCAGGTCGTTGCGGGGGTAGCCGGTCTCCCACACCTCCTTCTCGAAGCCGAACGCCTGCCGCAGCCGCGGGGTGCTCACCGGGTTGGGGGACAGCAGCACGTCCCAGCGCGCGATGTCCAGGTCGAGCCGGTCCAGGCGCCCGGGTGGCGCCCACAGCACGTCGCGGTGCACCCGCTTGAGCGGGGTGCCGTGCCAGGTCTGGAGGTATCTCGCGCCCTCCGGCTTGCGCCACTCGACCTCGGTGTGCGTGCCGGCGATCACCAGGTCGGCGGACTCCAGCACCGCCCGCGCCTCGGGGCGGTCGATGCTCACCGTCTCGACGTCGTCGGGGAACGCGGCGGCGTGCGGGAGGTCGAGCAGCCACACGTGCTCGGTCCCCGGCAGGTCCCTCAGCCGCTCGTAGAGGGCCCGCGGGTTGTCGGAGAACCGGCCCTGGAAGCTGTTGTAGACGACGCGCATCAGGCCCTCTCGCGGGCGGCACACGCGACCCGGTCGGGCGCCCGGTCGGGCGGGTGGTGGACGCTCACGGGCACAGCCTGCCAGGGTCGCGGCCTGCCGGCCGAGGATTGCTGAGCGCCGCGCGAAACTGCCGGCGACCTCGCCGTCGATCCCGGGTGTCCCAGTAGTAACGTTCTCCCAACTGCAGTTACGGCCGTTCCACAGAGAGGGTCATCCGTTGCGTCTGCATCTCGCCTCACGCACTCGCCGAGCGGGCGTCGCGATCGTGGCTGCAGCCGGTCTGCTGCTCCTCGGCGGCTGCTCGAGTGCGGAGCAGGAGTCCATCAAGCGGCTCGCCCAGCCGGTGGGCGTGACGGACCGGACCGCGGGTATCCACCACCTGTGGATGGGTGCCTGGCTCGCGGCGATCCTCGTCGGGATCCTGGTGTGGGGGCTCATCGGGTACTGCAGCATCAAGTTCCGCCGGCGCCACGACGACGAGGTCCCGGTCCAGACGCGCTACAACCTCCCGATCGAGATCCTCTACACCGTGGCGCCGCTGATCATGGTGCTGGTGCTCTTCTACTTCACCGTCACCGAGCAGAACAAGATCCTCCCGACGGCCAGCAAGACGCCGGACCACGTCGTCACGGTCGTGGGCCAGCAGTGGTCGTGGACGTTCAACTACGACAAGGACCCGGCTCTGGACGGCCACACCACCGTCTACGACGTCGGCACCACGGCGCTCGAGCCGACGCTGTGGCTCCCGATCGGCAAGAGCGTCGAGCTCAAGCTCCGCTCACCCGACGTGATCCACTCCTTCTGGGTGCCCGCGTTCTTGATGAAGATGGACGTCATCCCCGGCCGCGACAACCACTTCAGCTTCACCCCGACGCGGTTGGGCACGTACGACGGACACTGCGCCGAGCTGTGCGGCACCTATCACGCGCGGATGCTCTTCAACGTCAAGATCGTCAGCGAGAGCGACTACGCCAACCACCTCAAGGCGCTGCAACGGCAGGGCAACATCGGTCCGGCGCTCGGCGGTTCAGAGGTCAACCAGCAGAACGGCCTGGTGAACAAGGTGCAGGACAATGGCCAGTAAGCAGCCGAGCAAGCAGCCGAGCAAGCAGCCGGGAAACCAGCAGAGCACGCAGCACGGAGAGCAGCCGAGGGGAGCACGACAGTGAGCGCCACTGCTGAGGGAGCTGCACGCAACGTCACCGCGCCGGCCCGGGAGAACACCCTGGGCCAGCAGATCGTGCGGGTCATCACGACGACCGACCACAAGGTGATCGGCAAGCTGTACCTGACCACGTCGTTCTCGTGGTTCATCGTCGGTGGCCTGATGGCGATGGTGATCCGGTCCGAGCTGGCGTTCCCGGGCCAGCAGATCGTGAACGAGGAGCTGTACAACCAGCTGTTCACGATGCACGGCACGATCATGCTGCTGCTGTTCGCGACGCCGCTGTTCTTCGGGTTCGGCAACGCGATCATGCCGCTGCAGATCGGGGCCCCGGACGTCGCGTTCCCGCGGTTGAACATGTTCAGCTACTGGCTGTTCCTCTTCGGTGGGCTGATCGCCGCGTCGGGGTTCCTGACCCCCCAGGGGGCGGCGGACTTCGGCTGGACGGCGTACACCCCGCTCTCGGACGCGGTCCGCAGCCCGGGGGTGGGCGGTGACCTGTGGGTGATGGGCCTGTGGATGGCCGGTCTGGGCACGATCCTGGGTGCGGTCAACTTCGTCACCACCATCATCTGCATGCGGGCGCCGGGGATGACGATGTTCCGGATGCCGATCTTCACCTGGAACACGCTGGTCACCAGCCTGCTGGTGCTGATCGCCTTCCCGATCCTGGCCGGCGCGCTGCTGTCGCTGGAGGCGGACCGGCTGTTCGGGGCGCACGTGTTCGACCCGGTCAACGGTGGTCCGATCCTGTGGCAGCACCTGTTCTGGTTCTTCGGGCATCCAGAGGTGTACATCATCGCCTTGCCGTTCTTCGGCATCATCACCGAGATCCTGCCGGTGTTCAGCCGCAAGCCGGTCTTCGGCTACATCGGCCTGGTCGGCGCCACGGTGAGCATCGCGCTGCTGTCGGTGGCGGTGTGGGCGCACCACATGTTCGTCACCGGCGCGGTCGACCTGCCGTTCTTCTCCGGCATGACGTTCCTGATCGCGGTGCCGACAGGAGTGAAGTTCTTCAACTGGATCGGTTCGATGTGGAAGGGCTCACTGTCCTTCGAGACACCGATGCTGTGGACGGTCGGCTTCCTGGTCACCTTCCTCTTCGG
>JAICKK010000075.1 GCA_025927955.1 Nocardioidaceae bacterium | reverse complement strand
GGTTGAGGTGACGAGGCGCTAGCCGAGGCCTCGAAACCATGGTGACGTGCGCGCGAGAGGTGCGGGTGGTTTCGAGGCCCTCGCCCTGGGGGCTCGGGCACCTCAACCAACGCTGGTTGAGGTGGCGAGGCGCTAGCCGAGCCCTCGAAACCATGGTGACGTGCGCGCGAGGGGTGCGGGTGGTTTCGAGGCCCTCGCCCTGGGGGCTCGGACACCTCAACCAACGCTGGTTGAGGTGGCGAGGCGCTAGCCGAGGCCTCGAAACCATGGTGACGTGCGCGCGAGGGGTGCGGGTGGTTTCGAGGCCCTCGCCCTGGGGGCTCGGGCACCTCAACCAGCGTGGACTGCGGGCACCTCAACCAGCGTGGACTGCGGGGACCTCGACCAGCGTGGGCTGGGGGACCTCGACCAACGTGCGCTCGGGCACCTCGACCAGCTACAGGTCCGGGTGCTTGGTGGCCACCCGGTAGAAGCCCGAGTGGAACACCAGGGGCGCGCCGCCGGGGGCCTCGTAGGACTCGATCTCGCCGAGCATGAGCACGTGGTCGCCGGCGTCGAGGCGCTGGGTGCGCCGGCAGACGAACCGCGCCACCGTCCCCTCGAGCAGCGGCAGGTCCCCGGGCAGCAGCGCGACGCCGTCGAACTTGTCGGTCCCGGAGGCCGAGAACTGGCGGGAGAGGTGGTGCTGGTCGGCGGCCAGCACGTTGACCGCGAACCGGTCGGCGGCCTCGAACGCGACCAGCGACGGGGAGGACCTCGCCGCCGCCCAGAGGACCAGGGGCGGGTTCAGCGAGACCGAGGTGAACGAGTTGGCGGTCATCCCGAACGGCGCGCCGGTGGCGTCGACCGTGGTCACGACGGTCACCCCCGTGGCGTACTGGCCCAGCGCCCGGCGCAACGCGTGCGGGTCGAACCGGGCGGCCTCCGCGCTGACCTGCTCGCGCAGGAACGCCGTCGCCGCGTCCCGGTCGAACCACCACGGGAAGAAGAGCCGGGCGTCGTCGAAGCCGGACACGATCCGGTCCGCGACCGCGGGATGGCGGGCCGCGGCGTCCAGCACGGCCCGCTGGTGCGCTGCGGGGGGCCGCAGCCACGAGTTGGTCCACTCGGTCGCCCACTGGGCCCAGCCGCGCCAGAACTGGTCGAAGGTACGGCGCATCCAGTCGGCGTCGTACACCCCGTCGTGCGCCGAGACCGCCTCCAGGTAGAACGAGGCGGACTTGGTGGCGTTGTTGGAGCCCTGGCTGGTCAGCGGGTCGTTGAGCACCACGACGTCGGCCATGCCGAGGACGACCGCCCCGCTGGGCAGCACCCCGACCGGGTGCCGGACCGTGGGCGGGATCCGGCCGTGCAGGACCGACCGGTCGTCGACCAGGGCGGCGTCGGCGAGCCGGGCGCCCTCGGCAGGGAAGTGCGCGGCGAGCAGCGTCCGGAGCCGGGCGAGATGGCCGGCGGGGGTCGTCACGTCCTCCCAGGCGTCGAGCGGCCCGCCGGGCACCCCCTCGACGACGACGATGTCGCAGGTGCCGCCCACGGTCAGCGCCGGACAGGTGAAGCACTCGCCGACCCCCTCGACGGCGTGGTAGCGCAGTCCGGGGCCGGCGGGGTCGGGCAGCACGCCGTCGAGGTACGTCAGCGCCGCGACCCGCTGCGGCGAGCGGTACGGCGAGCGGGTGGCGTCGACGGGGAACAGCGAGGCGAGACCGCCACGGCCGGTGGAGACCACCACGAGGTCGTGGTCGCGGGCGAGGTCCTCGAGGTCGTCGACGGACGCCACCCGGGTCACCACCTTGCCGCCGCGGCGCTCGACCTCCTCGAGCAGCAGCGGCAGCCGCACCCGCTGGTCGACGGAGCGCGCCGGCGTGGAGAGCTCGGCGGCGAACTCGGCGGCCGAGCCGTCGGCGCGCCGCCCCGCATACGACATCCGGCCCAGCGGCGGCGCCGCAGGGAGAAGGTCGGCGATGCCGAGCGCGGCCTCCACCTCCAGAGCGGACTCGAAGGTCACCTGGCTGGAGAGCACGGAGCCCCCGCGCACCTCCTCGGCGGTCCGGTCCGAGACCAGGGTCACCTCGTGACCGTGGCCGAGCAGGCCGAGGGCCAGCGCGGTCCCGGCCGGGCCACCGCCCACGACGGCGATCCGGCGGCTCGTGCTCATGGGGCCCAGCGTCTCACCCGGGCGGGAGCACTAGGCTCGCGGCTATGACGAAATGGGAATACCTCACGGCGCCCGTGCTGGTGCACGCGACCAAGCAGATCCTCGACAACTTCGGTCAGGACGGGTGGGAGCTCGTGCAGATGGTGCCGGGCATGAACGCCGAGAACCTCGTCGCCTACTTCAAGCGGCCGCTCTCATGAGCACCCCCGAGGAGCGGCTGGCCGAGCTCGGCCTCGCGGTCCCCGAGGTCGCCAAGCCCGTCGCGGCGTACGTCCCGGCCGTCCGCAGCGGCAGCCACGTCTTCACCTCGGGGCAGCTGCCGATGCGCGAGGGCCGGCTCATCACCACCGGCAAGGTGGGTGGCGAGGTGACGCCCGAGCAGGCCGTCGAGTGCGCGCGCCAGTGCGCGCTCAACGCCCTGGCCGCGGTGCGCGCCGAGGTGGGCGAGCTCTCGAGCGTGAAGCGGATCGTGAAGGTGGTCGCGTTCGTCTCCTCGACCCCGGACTTCACCGGTCAGCCGGGCGTCGCCAACGGGGCGTCCGAGCTGCTCGGAGAGGTGTTCGGGGACGCCGGGCGGCACGCCCGCAGCGCGGTCGGCGTGCCGGTCCTGCCGCTCGACGCGCCCGTCGAGGTCGAGCTGGTCGTCGAGATCTGAGCATGGACCCCACGCGGCGGCTGCCCGCGGACCTGGCCGAGCATGCCCGGACCTTCGGCGAGCGGGGAGCCACGCCCGTCGAGCCGCGGCACGCGTCCACCGTGGTGCTGCTGCGCCGCGGTGACACGCGACCGGGCGGCCTGCAGGTGTACCTGCTGCGCCGCCACGTCGACATGGCGTTCGCGGCGGGCATGTGCGTCTTCCCCGGTGGCGGCGTGGACCCGCGCGACTTCGACGCGGACATCGGCTGGGTCGGTCCCGAGCCCGCGCAGTGGGCCGACGTCCTCGGCGCCGACGAGGCGTTCGCGCGGGCACTGGTCTGCGCCGCCGTGCGCGAGACGTTCGAGGAGTCCGGCGTCCTGCTGGCGGGACCGACCGCGGACACGGTGGTCGCGGACACCACCGGGGACGACTGGGAGCGGGACCGGCACGCGCTCGAGGCACGCGAGCTGTCCTTCACCGCGTTCCTCGAGCGTCGCGGCCTGGCGCTGCGCACCGACCTGATGCGGCTGTGGGGCTCCTGGGTGACGCCGGTGTTCGAGCCGCGCCGCTTCAACGCCCGGTTCTTCGTCGCCGAGCTGCCCGAGGGGCAGGTCACCCGCGACGTCTCGACGGAGTCCGACGAGGTGGTCTGGCTGCCGGTCCGCGACGCGCTGCGTGCGGTCGACGAGCACCGGATGCTGATGCTGCCCCCGACGTACTGCACCTGCCTGGAGATCTACGACTTGAGCCGGCCCGAGGAGGTGCTGGCCGCCGCGGAGACCCGGGACCTGGCGCCCGTGGAGCCGGAGGCGGTGCTGGACGAGGCGGGGGCGTACCTGTCCATCCCCGAGCACCTGGTCCGGCTCGGGGAGGACGTCGCGGCGCGCATCGCGGCCGATGACGCCCGGTGAGCTGGGCGGGGGGCGGCGTCGGGGAGCGGGCCACGTGCGTGCTGGCCCCGAACGCCGACGTGATGACGCTCGACGGCACCAACACGTGGGTGCTGCGCGAGCCGGGCGCGTCGCGGTCCGTCGTGGTCGACCCGGGCCCGCAGATCGCCGAGCACCTCGACGCGGTCGCGGCGCAGGCGGGCGAGGTCGCGGTCGTGCTGCTGACCCACGGCCACGCCGACCACTCCGAGGCGGCGCGGTCCTTCGCCGAACGGGCCCGCTGCGGCGTGCGCGCCCTCGACCCGCGGCACCGCCTGGGGTCGGAGGGTCTCGGCGACGGGGACGTGGTCGCGGTCGACGGCCTGGAGGTGCGTGTCGTGGGCACCCCCGGGCACACGTCGGACTCGCTGTCGTTCGTGCTGCCGGCCGAGCGGGCGGTGCTCACCGGCGACACGGTCCTGGGCAGGGGTACGACGGTCGTGGCACACCCGGACGGGCAGCTCGGCGCCTACCTCGGGTCGCTGCACCGGCTGCACGCGCTCGCGCAGGAGCAGGAGGTCACCCACGTGTGGCCGGGGCACGGGCCGGTGCTCGACGACGCGCGGGCCGTCCTCGAGGCCTACCTCGCCCATCGCCGCGACCGCCTCGAGCAGGTCCGGGAGGCGCTGCGGGCGCTCGGCGACGTGCCGGACCCCGATGCCCTGCCCCGACGCGTCGTGGAGGTGGTCTACGCGGACGTGGACCAGCGGCTGTGGGGTGCCGCCGAGCTCAGCGTGCGGGCGCAGATCGAGTACCTGCGGGGATGATCGATTCCCTGGGGGCCCAGGGAATCTGTCACCCGGGCAA
Source organism: Nocardioidaceae bacterium (assembly GCA_025927955.1). Taxonomy (GTDB): domain Bacteria; phylum Actinomycetota; class Actinomycetes; order Propionibacteriales; family Nocardioidaceae; genus Nocardioides_B. The sequence continues at coordinate 12,611 of JAICKK010000075.1, read as the reverse complement.
ACCGCCGCTCACCGCGCCCGGCGCGACATCCGCTCCATGTCCATGATCACGACCGAGCGGGGCTCCAGCCGCAGCCAGCCGCGCGAGGCGAAGTCGGCCAGTGCCTTGTTGACGGTCTCCCGGGAGGCGCCGACGAGCTGGGCGAGCTCCTCCTGGGTCAGGTCATGGTGCACGTGGACGCCGTCGTCGGCGGTGCGCCCGAAGCGGTCGGCGAGGTCGAGCAGCGCCTTGGCGACCCGGCCCGGCACGTCGGAGAAGACCAGGTCCGCGACCACGTCGTTGGCGCGGCGCAGCCGGCCGGCGAGCTGGGTGAGCAGGCCGCGGGCGACGGCCGGCCGGCCGTCGAGCCAGCGCAGCAGGTCCTCGTGCGAGAGCGAGGAGAAGGTCGTGTCGGTGACCGCGGTGACCGTCGCGGAGCGGGGGCCCGGGTCGAACAGGGACAGCTCGCCGAACATCTGCCCCGGCCCCAGGATCGCCAGCAGGTTCTCCCGGCCGTCGGCCGACGTGCGTCCGAGCTTCACCTTGCCCTCGGTGACGATGTAGAGCTTGTCGCCCTCGTCGCCCTCGTGGAAGAGCACGTCGCCACGTCGCAGCCTGTTGTCGGTCATCGACGTCCGCAGCGCGCTGGCCGCCTCGTCGTCGAGCGCGCTGAACAGCGGAGCTTGGCGGAGCACGTCGTTGTCCACGAGAGGGTCCTCCAGGGGTGCCGGCACAGTCCGCCCGGCGCACGCCGCGGCGGTGGTTCAGGTCACAGTCTGTCGCATGATCCCGCGGATGCGCCAAGGAGACCCTCCCGTGCGCGGCACTAGGCTGGGCGCCGTGCCCGAGACCGCCTTGGTGCGACGCGCCCGCAAGATCGACCGGGTGCTCGCCGAGACCTACCCCGACGCGCGCTGCGAGCTCGACTTCGACAACCCCTTCGAGCTGCTCGTGGTCACGGTGCTGTCCGCGCAGACCACCGACCGCAGGGTCAACGCGGTGCGGCCCACGCTGTTCGCCGCCTACCCCGACGCGGCCGCGATGGCCGGCGCGGAGCGCGAGAAGCTCGAGCAGATCATCCAGCCCACCGGCTTCTTCCGGGCCAAGACCGACTCCCTGCTGAAGCTCTCCCAGGCGCTGGTCGACCGGCACGACGGCGAGGTGCCTGCCCGCCTGGAGGACCTGGTCAAGCTGCCCGGTGTCGGTCGCAAGACCGCCAACGTGGTCCTCGGCAACGCGTTCGGCATCCCCGGCATCACCGTCGACACGCACTTCGGGCGGCTGGCCCGCCGCTTCGGCTGGACCGAGCAGACCGACGCGGTCAAGGCCGAGCGCGAGGTGGGGGCGCTGTTCCCGAAGAGGGACTGGACGATGCTGTCGCATCACCTGATCTGGCACGGCCGCCGGGTCTGCCACGCCCGCAACCCCGCCTGCGGCGCCTGCCCGGTGGCGACCTGGTGCCCGTCGTACGGCGAGGGGCCGACCGACCCGGCCAGGGCGGCGACGCTGGTCAAGACCGAGGGCAGGGCGTGACCCGGGCCCGACTCGGCCTCGTCGCCATCGTGCTGGGGTGCCTGCTGACGGCCTGCGCGGGGACCCCGGCGACCCCGCCCCCGGCGTCCCGCGGGAGCGGTGCCAGCGACCAGGCCGGGACAAGCCAGCCGCGGGTCGACGTGGACACCCCCGCGCTGCGGGCGTTGAAGCGCAAGGCCGGCATCGCGCCCTGCCCCGCGGCCAAGGCGCCACCGGCACGCGGCGGCCTGCCCGGCGTGGTGCTCCCGTGCCTGGGCGGCGGCCGGGACGTGCGGCTGTCCGGGCTGCGCGGGCCGATGGTGGTCAACCTGTTCGCGCAGTGGTGCGGCCCGTGCCGCGAGGAGCTGCCGCACTACCAGAGGCTGCACGAGAAGGCCGGCCACCGGCTGCGGGTGCTCGGCCTGGACTACCTCGACACCCAGCCGGCGGGTGCGCTCGCGCTGGCCCGCACCGCAGGCGTGACCTACCCGCTGGTCGCCGACCCGGGTGGGAGCGTGCGCACGGCGTTCCGGGTGCGCGGGCTGCCCGGCATCGTGCTCGTGGACGCGGCGGGCCGCGTGGTCGACGTGGAGTACCGCGTGATCTCCTCCTACGCCGAGCTGCGCGGCCTGGTGCGCCAGCGGCTCGGCGTCCAGCTGCCTCGGTAGGCTCGCCCCGTGTCGACCCCCCGCGCGCCGCTCCCCGAGTGGCTCGAACCGGTCAGGCGCGCGGCCCTCGAGATCACGGCCGCCGACCTGAGCCGGTTCCTGCCTCCCGACGACGCGACCCTGCGCGAGGGCGCGGTGCTGCTGCTCTTCGGCGACGGCCCGCAGGGCCCCGACCTGCTGCTGACCGAGCGCGCGCACGACATGCGCTCCCACCCGGGGCAGGTCGCCTTCCCCGGCGGCTCGAGCGACCGGGAGGACGCCGGGCCGGAGGACACCGCGCTGCGGGAGGCCGAGGAGGAGACCGGCCTGGATCCCGCGGGCGTGCAGGTGTTCGCGACCCTGCCGCAGCTGTGGCTGCCGCCGAGCAGCTTCGTGGTCACCCCGGTGCTCGCCTGGTGGCGGGAGGAGAGCCCGGTCCGCGCGGTCGACCCGGGCGAGGTGCATCGGGTCTACCGGGTGCCGGTCGCCGAGCTGCTCGCACCCGAGCACCGGGTCTCGGTGCGCCACCCCTCGGGCTGGAAGGGCCCCGCGTTCCTCATCGGCGACGACAAGGACCTCATCCTGTGGGGGTTCACCGCCGGCATCATCGCCCGGCTCTTCGACTTCCTCGGCTGGACCCGCCCCTGGGACGCGGCGGTGGAGCGCGAGCTGCCCGAGCACATGCTCGTCTCCCGGCGTCGGGAGCGCTGACCGCCCGGTGAACGTCCTCGACTGGTGCCTGCTGGCGCTCGTGCTGGCCTACGCCGTCTCCGGCTACTGGCAGGGGTTCATCGCCGGTGCGTTCGCGACGGCCGGCCTGCTGCTCGGTGGGCTGCTCGGCATCTGGCTGGCCCCGCGGCTGCTCGGTGACGCCGCCAACGCGCTGTGGGTGTCGCTGGCGGCCCTGTTCGTGGTGCTGGTCTGCGCGTCGTTCGGGCAGGCGGTCCTCCAGTTCGTCGGCACCCGCCTGCGCTCGCGGATCCGGTGGCAGCCGGTGCGCGCCCTCGACGCGGTCGGCGGCGCCGTGCTGAGCATGGGTGCGGTGCTGGTCGTGGCGTGGGCGCTGGGCGTCGCGGTCAGCGGCGCCAAGCTGCCCTGGGCGAGCGCCGAGGTGCGGGACTCCCAGGTCCTCCACCACGTGGACGAGTACATGCCCGCCGACGCGGTCGCGGCGCTGAACTCCTTCAACGACGTGGTCGGCTCGAGCTTCTTCCCCCGCTACCTCGAGCCGTTCGCGCGCGAGCACATCGTCCGCGTCGCCCCGCCGCCGCGCGGTGTCGCCCGCGACCCCGACGTACGGCGGGCGGGCCACAGCGTCTACAAGATCCGCGGCGAGAACTCGTGCAGCCGGGGCGTCGAGGGCAGCGGCTTCCTCTACGGGCCCGGCCGGGTGATGACCAACGCGCACGTGGTGGCCGGGGTGGACCACCCGCACGTGCTCGTCGGGGAGCGGGAGCTGCCGGCGCGGGTCGTCTACTACGACTCCGACACCGACATCGCGGTGCTCGCCGTCGAGGGCCTGAGCGCCAGGCCGCTGCACTTCGACCGGCACGCGCACCAGCGCGAGGCGGCGGCCGTGCTCGGCTACCCGCAGGACGGCCCGTACGACGTGGAGGGCGCCCGGATCCGTGACCAGCAGCGGCTGCGGAGCCCGGACATCTACGGGAACGGGACCGTCGTGCGCGAGGTGTACTCGCTGCGGTCGCTGGTCCGGCCCGGCAACTCCGGTGGACCCCTGGTGTCCACGGACGGGCGGGTGCTCGGCGTGATCTTCGCGGCCTCGGTCACCGACGGGAGCACCGGCTACGCGCTGACCGCGGACCAGGTCTCGCGGGCGGCCGCGCAGGGCCTGACCGGCCGCGACCGCGTCGACACCGGCGCCTGCGACTGACCGGCCCTCCCGCCCAGCCTCAGGCGGCCCGCGGCAGCCCGGCCAGCCAGGTGAGCAGCAGGTCCGCGACGCCGGCGGGGTCCTCCTCGTGCGGGAAGTGCCCGACGCCGGGCAGCACGTGGTCGACGAGGTCTCCGGTGACGTGTCGGCGCGAGCGCGCCATCGCCTCCAGGGGTACGGCGGGGTCGCGGTCGCCGACCACGGTGCAGACCGGCGCGGTGACCGGGGGACGCATCAGCCTGGTGAACCGGCGTCCGTCGGCGCGCAGCCGGGAGCGGAAGAGCCAGCGGTGGTACTCCAGCGCGCAGTGGGACGACGGCCACCGGCTCATCGCCCGCTGGTAGGTGGCCAGCTCCTCCTCGTCCGGGAACCGGCCGCCCGGGCCGCTCCACGCCCGCAGGTGCGCGGCCAGCACCCCGGTCCCGGGTCGGGCGAGCCGCCGCTCGGGCCGCATCGGCACCTGCATCGCCAGGACGTGGCGCACCGCGGGCCAGGCGCCGCCGGACCGGAGCGCCGCGAGCATGCTCAGCGGGTGCGGCGCCGCCAGCACGCACAGCCCCGCGACCTCCCTGGGGTGCGCGTTGGCGGTGGCCCACCCGACGTACCCGCCCCAACCGTGGCCGACCAGCACGGCCCGCGGGGCACCGAGTGCCTTCACCACGCCGGAGACGTCCTGCGCCAGCGTCATCGGGTCGTAGCCGTTGGGCGTCTTGTCCGAGCCGCCGTAGCCGCGCAGGTCCATCGCCACCGCCCGGTGGCCGGCCGCGGCCAGGGCGGGGAGCTGGTGCCGCCAGGCCCACCACATCTCGGGGAACCCGTGCAGCAGCAGGACGAGGGGTCCCTGAGCGGGGCCCGCCTCCGCGACGTGGAACCGGGCCCCGTTGGCAGCGACGTGTCGGTGCTGCCAGGGACCCGGGATCTCTGTTCCGTCGATGGGGCCGTCGATGGGGCCCTCGACGGGCCCGTCGCTCACCGCTTCAGGACGTTCTTGGTCTCCTGCGCCTGGTGGATGGCCCGCTCGGGGGCGCGGACCTGCTTGACCTTGCGGAGGCCGACCAGCGCCAGCAGGCCGGCCACCAGCACGTAGGCCCCGAACACGATCAGGAAGCACCAGGCCAGGTTCAGCCCGGTCATGTGCAGGAAGAAGGCGATCGCGATGGACAGCATGATGATCGCCAGCAGGCCCAGGAACGCGGCCACCGCGAACATCGCGATCCCCAGGCCGCCGGCCTTGACGCTGACCCGCAGCTCGGACTTGGCCAGCGCGATCTCCTGTCGCACCAGGCTCGAGACGTCCCGGCTGGCGTCGGCCACCAACCGGCCGATCGTCGGCTCGTCTGTCGCGGGCAGGTCGGGACTGCTCGGGATGCGCTGCGTGGGCGATGCGTGGCTCATGGGTGCCTCCTAGGTGCCGCAGCCTACCGGTGCCGGACGGCCGGCCGGTTCACGGCAGCCCGTTCCCGCGCTCGAACATCCGGCTCAGCTCGTCGTGCCGTCCGGGGTCGGCCAGCACCAGCACGTCGTCGCGCGCCTGGAGCCTCGTGTCGGCACCGACCGGGACCAGGCGCTGGTCGCGGATCAGGAAGCTGACCCACACGTCGCCGGGGAGGCCGGTGAGGTCCTCGATCCGGCGCCCGTCGGCCTGCGAGCCCGGACCCACGGTGAACCGGTGTGCCCCGGCCGGCTCGTCACGCAGCCGCACCCCCAGCGTCCAGGGCTCCGGCTCGACGGTGCGCATGCCCAGCCGCAGCCACCGCGTGACGTCCGGGACCAGGCTGCCCTGCACGACGACGGAGAAGACGACGACGACGACCACGATCCCGTACAGCCGGTGGGCGTGGGGCAGCGCCGCCTGCAGCAGGAAGCTGCCCAGCAGGATCGGCACGGCCCCCTTGAGCCCGGCGAACAGCACGAACGCGCGCTCGTTGCGCTCGAGGCGGGTCGGCAGCAGGCACAGGCCGACGGCCAGCGGCCGGATCACCAGCGCCAGCACGACGCCGAGGACCAGACCCGGGACCCACACGTCGGCACGGGCCAGCGTGCCGATGTCCACGGTCAGGCCGAGCGCGACGAAGGCGACGATCTCCCCGAGGCTCGCCAACGCGGAGTGGAAGCGCTGCACCTCCCGCTTGTACGGCGCCCGCTCGTCGCTCATCGAGATGCCGGCGACGAAGACGGCGAGGAACCCCGACCCGTGCCCGAGCGTCGCCACGGCGAAGAGCACCAGCACGCAGGCCAGCGTGCGCAGCGGGTAGAGCGCCTCGCTGGGGAGCGGCACGCGGCGGGTGAACCACAGCAGCGCCCGCCCTCCGACCAGCCCCACCGCGGCGCCCACGACCATCTGCAGGACGAACTGCGAGGCGACGGAGGCGAACGCGCCTCCGCTCAGGCCGCCGGCACCGATCAGGCTGGCCATCAGCGCGATGCCGACCGGGTCGTTGGCACCGGACTCGCCCTCCAGGATGGTGCCGCTGCGCCCGGACACCTCCCGCTGCCCGAGCACCGAGAAGACCACCGCGGGGTCGGTCGGGGCCACCGCGGTGGCGATGAGCAGGGCGGGGTACCAGTCGAGGCCGAACGCCGTGTGGATGAGGACGGCACCGGCCCCGGCGGTGAGGAACGTGCCGAGCACCCCCACGACCGTGATCGGCGCGGCCGCCTCCCGGAAGCGCGACCAGCCGATGTGCATGCCGCCGTCGAAGAGGATCAGCACGAGCGCGACGGTGACCAGCCGCTCGACCGAGCGGCTCGGCGGCTCGTGCAGCCCCGGGATGGTGGCGACGGCAACCGCGGCCGCGGCCAACAGCAGCGCCGGAGCCGGCACCCGCAGCCGCGCGGTGAGCCGGTTGGACAGCACGCCCACGAGTCCGGTCGCCGCGACGAGCAGGACCACGAGGGCGAAGGTCTGGGTGTCCGGCACGTGGGGCCTTCCGATGGGCAGCAGGCGACCGCGCCGACCAGGCTTCCCGGCACACCGCCCGAGATCCTACCGTCCGCCACCTCCCTCACCGCCGAGGCGTCCCGTTGCGTGGTGGGTTGACCGCCGAGGCGTCCCGTTCCGTGGTGGGTTGACCGCCGAGGCGTCCCGTCCTGACGTCGTGACACAGTCGTGGCATGGCTGACACGGCGGTCGACGGCATCACCTTCCGAGACGAGGACTGGTACGGCGAGGACCTGACCGGCCGGCGCTATCGAGGCTGCACCTTCCGCGACGTGGACCTCACCGAGTCGCATGCACAAGCGGTCCTCTTCGAGGCGTGCACCTTCGACAGCTCACGGTTCAACGCGGCCGATCTCGATGCCGCTGCGTTCGTCGGCTGCGACCTGAGACGCACGTCGTTCTTCGGCGCGACCCTGCGTGGCTGCAAGCTAGCCGGCTCCGTGTTCGTCGGCTGCACGCTCCGCCCGCTCACTGTGGATGGTGGCCAGTGGCGAGGTGTCACGGCGCGCGGCGCAGACCTGTCACGGCTGGACCTCAGCGGCGTCGTGCTCGCCGAGGCGGACCTCGCCGACTCCGACCTCCACGGCTGCATGCTCGCCGCGTGCGACCTCTCCCGCGCGGTGCTGCGTGGCGCGGACCTCCGTGAGGCCGACCTGCGCGGCGCCACCCTCCACGGTGCCGATCTGCGTGACGCGCGGCTGGGCGGGACCCGGATGGATCTCGCCGGCGCCGTCGCTCTCGCCGAGCAGCACGGCGTGGTCGTCGAGACGTGACAGGCGCGCCTCGACGTACACCGGGCCACGGAACAAGACGCCTCGGCGGCCCACGGGCCACGGAACAAGGCGCCTCGGCGCCCTTCGGGCCACGGAACAAGACGCCTCGGCGCCCTTCGGGCCACGGAACAAGACGCCTCGGCGCCCTTCGGGCCACGGAACAAGACGCCTCGGCGCCCTTCGGGCCACGGAACGGGACGCCTCGGCGGCCCACGGGCCCCGGAACAGGACGCCTCGGCGCCCTTCGGACCACGGAACGGGACGCCTCGGCGGCCTACGGGCCACGGAACGGGACGCCTCGCCCGGCCCACGGGCCACGGAACGGGACGCCTCGGCGGAGCAGGCGAGGCGAGGACGGTCACTCCTCGTCGGCGCCGGACTCCTTGAGGTTGGCGGAGATCAGGTCCATGACCGTCGAGTCGGCCAGTGTGGTGACGTCGCCGACCTCGCGGTCCTCGGCGACGTCCTTGAGCAGCCGGCGCATGATCTTGCCCGAACGGGTCTTGGGCAGCTCGGGCACCACCATGATCTGACGGGGCCGGGCGATCTTGCCGATCTCCTTCGCGACGTGCGCGCGCAGCTCCGAGACGATGTCGGCGCCGCCGTCGCCGGCGGACTCGCGGAGGATCACGAACGCGCACACGGCCTGGCCGGTGTCCTCGTCCTTGGCGCCCACCACGGCCGCCTCGGCGACCTTCGGGTGGGAGACCAGCGCGGACTCGATCTCGGTCGTGGACAGCCGGTGGCCCGACACGTTCATGACGTCGTCGACCCGGCCGAGGAGCCAGATGTCGCCGTCCTCGTCGAGCTTGGCCCCGTCACCGGCGAAGTAGACGCCCTCGAAGCGGGACCAGTAGGTGTCCTGGTAGCGCTGGTCGTCGCCCCAGATCGTGCGCAGCATGGCCGGCCACGGCCGGGTCAGCGTCAGGTAGCCGCCCTCTCCCTTGGCGACCGGCTTGCCGAGGTCGTCGACCACGACGGCGGAGATCCCGGGCAGCGCCTTCATCGCCGACCCCGGCTTGCACGAGGTGACACCCGGCAGCGGGCTGATCATCAGCTGACCGGTCTCCGTCTGCCACCACGTGTCCACGACCGGGCAGCGTCCGCCGCCGATCGCGTCGCGGTACCAGATCCATGCCTCGGGGTTGATCGGCTCCCCGACCGACCCGAGCAGCCGAAGCGACGAGAGGTCGGCCTTCTCCGGGATCTCCTTGCCCCACTTCATGAACGTGCGGATCGCGGTCGGGGCGCAGTAGAGGATGTTCACCTTGTACTGCTCGATGATCTCCCACCAGCGGCCCTTGTGCGGGGTGTCCGGCGTGCCCTCGTACATCACCGAGGTGGTGCCGTTCGCCAGCGGCCCGTAGACGATGTAGGAGTGGCCGGTCACCCAGCCGATGTCGGCGGCGGTCCAGAACACGTCCGTGTCGGGCTTGAGGTCGAAGACCGACCAGTGGGTGTACGACGTGCCGACCAGGTAGCCACCGGTCGTGTGCAGGATGCCCTTCGGCTTGCCGGTCGTGCCGGAGGTGTACATGACGTAGAGCGGGTGCTCGGAGTCGAACGCCTCCGGGGTGTGCTCGGTGCTCTGCCGGCCGACGACGTCGTGCCACCACACGTCGCGGCCCTCGGTCCAGTCGACCTCCTGCCCGGTCCGTCGTACGACGAGCACGCTGCGGACGTCGGGGCACCGCTCGAGCGCCTCGTCGACGGCCGGCGTCAGGCCGGCCGCGGCTCCGCGGCGGTAGCCGCCGTCGGCGGTGACCACCACGTGCGCCTCGCAGTCCTGGATCCGGTCCACGAGCGCCTGCGCGGAGAACCCCCCGAAGACCACGGTGTGCGGGGCGCCGATGCGCGCGCAGGCCAGCATCGCGACCACGGTCTCGGGGATCATCGGCATGTAGATCGCGACGCGGTCGCCGGTCCTCACCCCCAGCTCGGTCAGCGCGTTCGCGGCCCGGCAGACCTCGTCCTTGAGCTGGGCGTAGGTGATGTCGCGGGTGTCGCCCTCCGGCTCGCCGACCCAGTGGTAGGCGACCTTGTCCCCGAGGCCGTTCTCGACATGGCGGTCCACGCAGTTGTACGCCGCGTTGAGCCTGCCGCCGACGTACCACTTGGCGAACGGCGGGTTGCTCCAGTCGAGGACGTCGGTGAACGGCTCGGCCCAGGTGAGCCGCTCGGCCTGCTTGCCCCAGAACGCGACCGGGTCCCGGTCCGCCTCCTCGTAGACCTCCGCGGTGACGTTGGCGTTCCTCGCGAGCTCCTCGGGCGGCTCGAAGTGACGCTGCTCGTGCATCAGGTTGGACAGCGCCTGCTCGTTCGGGGCCTGCTCGTTGGGGGCCTGCTCGCTCACGTGGACTCCTTCGTCGGTGGCACGACTGTTCTTGTCACCCTAGGCGGTGCCGGCAGGTGGGTGAAGGTGGAGAGGTCGGCCAGGGATCAGCGCGGGCCGGTCGGCACCAGCGGCCGCTTGAAGGTGAACGCGGCGACCCCCGCGAAGGACGTGTACCACGCGGCGAGCGCGGTCGCGATCCCGATGTAGCCGCCGACCTTGCCCAGCCCCGAGGCGCCGTTGAAGTCGGCGATGCCCAGCACGAAGAAGGTGATGGTCAGCAGCACGAACACGGTGAGGACGGCGCCGCTGACCCGGGTCGCCGCGACCGTCATGTAGGCGGTGAAGATGCCCCACGCGACGAGGTAGAGGCCGGTCCCCTTGCCCACGTCGGCCTCCGGGATCTTGTAGTCGCCGAGATGCGCGGTCAGCCACCAGAACGACAGCCAGAACGCTCCGTACGACGTGAAGGCCGTGGCGCCGAAGGTGTTGCCCTTGGCGAACTCCCACATGCCGGCGGCGAACTGGGCCGCTCCTCCGTAGCCCAGGGCGAGGCCGAAGACGACGCCCTCCACCGTGGCCGGCACCCAGCCGGCGTTGACGACGCTGAGCACGAAGGTGGTGAGTGCGAACGCCCCGAGACCGAGGGGGGCGGGATCGGCGAGGTGTGCGCCCGGTGCGATCCCGGACGATACCGCGGACGACGGTCCCTCGGCGTGCTCGTAGGTGGTCATGGGGGGTCCTCCTCGTGGGTGGTGCCGACGTGCCGGCTCCCGGTGCAGGACAGGCTAGGAACCTGCTCACCGGTCGGGAACCGGTGCGCCGCGCGGTGCGCCGAGCGGCCCCGGTTCGTCGCCGTGTGCGCGGTCACCCCACGACGAGCGGTCGCATCCGCGCGACGAGCGGTCAGACCCGGTCGGCGACCTCGGACGGCCCGGTCTCCTCGCGCCTGGCCTCGGGGTGGTAGGTCCCGCGGTCCAGCGGCAGGTGCTCGGGCGTGTGCAGCCGGACCATGGTGACCGAGACCTGCAGCGGGCGACGGGTCACCAGCGACACGGCCGTCATCACCGCGAACCCGACCGGCACCGTGACCAGGGCGGGCTGGGCGAGCACGGCGCCCGGCCAGCCCGGTGGCGTGGCGCCGAACATCGTCATCAGCACCCCGGTCGTGGACAGCGTGCCCCCCGCGACGAGGCCGGCCACGGCACCCGCTGCGGTCAGGCCGCGCCACCAGATGCCGAGCAGCAGCAGCGGGCAGAACGTCGAGGCGGCCACCGCGAACGCCAGCTCGACCGCATGCGCGACGGCCAGCCCGGAGCTGGCCAGCGTCAGGCCGAGGGTGACCAGCGCTCCCAGCGAGCTGGCCACCCGGAAGGCCAGCACCCCGTCGAGGCGGCGGCTGAGCAGGTCCTGGCTGACCACGCCGCCGATCGAGACCACCAGCCCCGACGACGTGGACAGGAACGCCGCGAACGCGCCGGCGCCCAGCAGGGCGGTCAGCAGGTCGCCGCCGGTGCCGCCGAGGACGCGGCTCGGCAGCTCGAGCACCACCGAGTCGCCGCGACCCGAGGCGACCAGGTCGAACGCGTAGACGCGGCCGAGCACGCCGTACAGCGGCGGCAGCAGGTAGAAGCAGGACAGCAGCCCCAGCACCGCCACCGTCGTACGGCGGGCCGCCCGGCCATCCCGGTTGGTGTAGAAGCGCACCACGACGTGGGGCAGCCCCATGGTGCCGAGGAAGGTGGCCAGGATCAGCGAGTAGGTGAGGTAGAGGGCGTGCGGGCCGCCGAGCGGCTCGACCCAGTCGGCGACCTCGAGCCGGCCGGCGGTGGGCACGGCATGCCGGCGCCAGGACACCAGCAGGAAGCAGACCGGGAGCAGCAGCGCCACCAGCTTGAGCCAGTACTGGAACGCCTGGACCAGCGTGATGCTGCGCATGCCGCCGGACGCGACGATGAGCAGCACGACCAGGGCGACCGTGACCTCGCCGACCCAGGGCGGCGCCCCGGTGAGGGTGCGCAGGGTGAGGCCGGCGCCCTGGAGCTGGGGGACCAGGTACAGCACGCCGATCAGCACCACCAGCACGCTGGACACGGCGCGCGCCCGCGCGGACTCCACGCGCAGCTGGGCGAAGTCCGGCAGCGTGTAGGCACCCGAGCGGCGCAGCGGCGCGGCCACGAAGACCAGCAGCACGAGGTAGCCGGCGGTCCAGCCGACGGGGTACCACAGGCTGTCCGCGCCGCGGGTCAGCACCAGGCCGGCGACGCCCAGGAACGAGGCGGCCGAGAGGTACTCCCCGCCGATCGCGGACGCGTTGGCCAGCGGTCGCACCGTGCGGGAGGCGACGTAGAAGTCGCCCGTCGTGCGGGAGATCCGCAGTCCGAAGGCGCCGATGCCGACGGTGACCGCGGAGACCGCGACGAAGGCGACGACACCGGCGAGCGGGTTCACCGGCGGTCCACCAGCTCGGCGAAGGCCCGCTCGTTGCGCTCGGCCCGGCGCACGTAGAGCCAGCCGAGCGCGACCAGGCACGGGT
>JAICKK010000263.1 GCA_025927955.1 Nocardioidaceae bacterium | reverse complement strand
GGCGGACCTCCTCGTCGCGTCCGAGTCCGCCGCCTTCGCGCTGCCCGAGGTGTCCCTGGGACTGGTCGCCGACTCCGGTGGGCTGCTGCGGCTGCCGAAGCGACTTCCCGCCGCGATCGCCAGGGAGATGCTGCTGACCGGGCGCCGGATGCCCGCGCCCGAGGCGCTGCGCTGGGGGCTGGCCAACGACGTCGTACCTGCCGGCGCGCTGCTGGGGACGGCGCTCGACCTGGCGCGGCGGGTGGCCCGGAACGCGCCGCTGGCGCTGGCCGCCGTCCTGGAGGTGACCGCGGCCACCGAGGGGTGCAGCGTGGAGGAGGGCTTCCGCAGGATGCGGGGTGGAGCGCTGCCCGCCTACCGGGCGGTGCTCGGCTCGCAGGACGCCCTCGAGGGGCCGCGGGCCTTCGCGGAGGGGCGGCCGCCGGTCTGGCGGGGCACGTGAGCGACCCCGCAGAGCCCCCCACCGTTGAGAACGACCAGCAGAAGAAAGAGGAGTCGAAGTGAACCGCAACGTCATCATCACCTGTGCCCTCACCGGTGCCGGGGACACCGTCGGCAGGTCCGAGCACGTTCCCGTGACCCCCGAGCAGATCGCCGAGTCCGGCATCGCCGCCGCCCGCGCCGGCGCGACCGTCGTCCACGTCCACGTGCGCGACCCGCGGACCGGCGTCGGCTCGCGGGAGGTCGCGCTCTACCGGGAGGCGGTCGAGCGGATCCGCGACAGCGGCGTCGACGTGATCGTCAACACCACCGCGGGCATGGGCGGCGACCTGGTGCTGGACCCGCAGAACCCCACGAGCTTCGTCGAGGGCACCGACCTGGTCAGCGGCGTGGAGCGGCTCAAGCACGTCGAGGAGCTGCTGCCGGACATCTGCACGCTGGACTGCGGCAGCCTCAACTTCGGCGAGGGCAGCCTGGTCTACGTGAGCACGCCGGACATGCTGCGCGACGGTGCCAAGCGGATCCAGGAGCTCGGGGTCCGCGTCGAGATGGAGATCTTCGACACCGGCCACCTGTGGTTCGCCCGGCAGCTGGTCGAGGAGGGGCTCATCGACGCGCCGCCGCTCTTCCAGCTCTGCATGGACATCCCGTACGGCGCGCCCGCCGACCCGGCGCTGCTGCAGACCATGGTCAACCAGCTCCCCGAGGGTGCGGTGTGGGCGTCCTTCGCGCTCGGCCGCATGCAGATGCCCTGGGTCGCGCAGTCGGTGCTGCTCGGCGGTCATGTCCGGGTGGGTCTCGAGGACAACCTCTACCTGTCCAGGGGCGTCAAGGCCACCAACGCCCAGCTGGTCGAGCGCGCCCGCACCATCATCGAGGCGATGGGCGCCAAGGTCGCGACCCCCGACGAGGCGCGCGAGCTCCTGCGCCTGAAGCCGAGGTCCTGACATGGCAGTGTCCCCAGGGTTCCCGGGGCTCCGGGTCGCGCCCGGCGAGGTCCGCACCATCGCGTGCGTAGGCTCCGGAGTGATCGGCGGCGGCTGGGCCGCCTACTTCCTGGCCCACGGCTACGACGTCGTGGCCTGGGACCCGGCGCCCGACGCGGAGACGCGGCTGCGCCACCTCGTCGACCAGGCGTGGCCGGCGCTCACCGAGATCGGCCTCGCCGACGGTGCCGCCCGCGACCGCCTCTCGTTCGTCCCCGAGCTCGCCGACGCGGTGTCCGGAGCGGACTTCGTGCAGGAGAGCGCCCCCGAGGACCTCGGGCTGAAGATCGGGCTGCTCGCCGACATCGACGCGGCGACCCCGCCCGACGTGGTCGTCTCCTCGTCCACCTCGGGCTACGGCATGAGCGAGATGCAGGTCAAGTGCGCGCACGCCGAGCGGATGGTGGTGGGACATCCGTTCAACCCGCCGTACCTCATCCCGCTGGTGGAGGTCGTCGGCGGCACCTCGACGTCCGCGGACGTGGTGGCGTGGACCTCCGAGTTCTTCAAGGTCGCCGGGAAGTCGGTGATCACCATGGACCGCGAGGTGCCGGGCTTCATCGCGAACCGGCTCCAGGAGGCGCTGTGGCGCGAGGCGCTGCACATGGTCGCCGCGGGGGAGGCGACCGTCGAGCAGATCGACCTCTCGATCACCGACGGTCCCGGGCTCCGCTGGCCGGTCCAGGGCCCCTGCCTGACCTTCCACCTCGCCGGGGGACAGGGCGGCATGGCGCACATGCTCGACCACTTCGGCCCGTCCCTGCAGTCCCCGTGGACCCGGCTGGTCGCGGCCGAGCTGACCCCGCAGCTGCGCGACGAGATGGTGGCCGGCTGCGAGCGGGAGGCCGGCGGCCGCTCCATCGACGACCTCATCGCCGAGCGGGACCGAGGCGTGATCGCGGTGCTGCGGGCCCTCGGCCGGGTGCCGTGAGGTGAGCGTCGTCTGGCGTGAGCCGGTCCACGACGAGTGGATCGACTACAACGGCCACCTCTCGGAGGCCTACTACGTCCTCATGCTCGGACACGCCACCGACGCGGTCATGGAGGCGGTCGGCCTCGGCCCGTCGTACCGCGCGGAGCGACAGGCGTCGCTGTTCACCGTCGAGGCGCACATCCGCTACCTGGACCAGGTGTCGCGGGGCGCCCGGCTCGAGGTCCGATCGGAGGTGGTCGGCGCGAGCGACAAGCTGCTGTGGATCTGGCACGAGATGTTCGCCGACGGCCGGCTGCGCGCGACCGAGGAGGTGCTCGGCGTGCACGTCGACACCGCCTCCGGGCGCTCGTCACGGTTCCCCGACGACGTCGCGGGCGCGATCGCGGCCGCGCGCGTCGACCCGCCCGCCGAGGCCGGCCGGTCGATCCGGTTGCGGAGCCGGTGAGGATCGGTGGGGCCTTTGGGGGTTATATCCGATTTAACCCTCAGCCGAACGGTTGATATCGAGGCGTGACGGGGTCAGGCCCCTTGAGCCGGAGCGACGGGGTGCCGAGCATCCGGGCGTCAGCAACCCACGCCCGGTCCGAGAGAAGCCCACCATGGACACCACCGGCAGCGCCGTCGCCACCTTCGCCCACCAGCTCCTCGCCGAGACCTGCGACCTCGACGGCACGACGATGCCCGTGCCCGCGGAGCTGAGCTACGACTCCCGCGACCCCTTCGCGGTCACGATCTCGTTCCGGACCGAGCTCGGCAACGTCGTGTGGACCTTCGCCAGGGAGCTGCTGCTCGAGGGAGTCCTGGAGCCGGCCGGCGACGGTGACGTCCACGTCTGGCCGTCCTTGGACGACAGCGGCCGGTTCGTCATCGTGCTCGAGCTGTGCACGCCGATCGGCGACGCGTTGGTGCACCTGCCCCCCGACGACGTCACCTCGTTCGCGGACCGCATGCTCGCCGCGGTCCCGGTGGGGGAGGAGTCCGCACGGCTGGACCTGGACGCGGTCGTGGCGCAGCTGCTGTCGGTGTCCGAGGACAGCTGAGCAACCCCCCGCGCCCGACCCCGCCGCCGACGCCGGTCGAGAACCCCGACCCCGCCGCGGGTTGAGGACCCGACCCGACGCTGGTTGAGGTGCCCGAGCCGACGCTGGTTGAGGTGCCCGAGCCCCCCCAGGGCGAGGGCCTCGAAACCATGGTCACCTGCGCTTGGAAGGTGGCCGTGGTCTCGAGGCCTCGGCTGGCGCCTCGCCACCTCGACCAACGTGGTGACGTCGCTGGTTGAGGTGCCCGAGCCGACGCTGGTTGAGGTGCCCGAGCCGACGCTGGTTGAGGTGCCCGAGCCCCCAGGGCGAGGGCCTCGAAGCCATGGTCACCTGCGCGCGGAAGG
>JAICKK010000008.1 GCA_025927955.1 Nocardioidaceae bacterium | reverse complement strand
CGGCGAGCGTCGTCTGGCGGAGTGCCCGGCAAGGCCGAGAAGCGAAGGCGATGCGAAGCATCGTCGAGTCTTCGAGAACGCCGCCGGGTGCCCGCCAGGCGGCGCGCAGCGGGCGAACGTTGCCTGCCGCGGTACTGGGGCGGAGACGTCGGCGCTCCCGACGGTGGTTCACGCCGGGGACCGCGGCCGAGTCGCCTATGTTGGCGTGGTGCGCGAGCAGCTGCCCGTCTTCCCCCTGAACACCGTGGTGTTCCCTGGGGTGAGGATGCCGCTGCACGTCTTCGAGGACCGCTACCGCGCCCTGGTGCACCACCTGCTGACGATCCCCGACCGGTCCATGCGCCTGTTCGGCATCGTGGCCATCCGCGAGGGCTACGAGGTGGGTCGCCACGGCGTCCAGTCCGTCCACCGGGTCGGGTGCCTGGTGCAGATGACCTCGGTGGAGCCGTACGAGGACGGCCGCTTCGACATCGAGGTGGTCGGCCGCCAGCGGCTGCGGCTCGACGGGCTGGACACCTCCGGCAGCTACCTGGTGGGGGACGTCGACCTCCTCGAGGAGCGCACCCCCAAGGGGCGTGACGTCGCCCACGAGGCCGGGCGCACGCTGGCCACGTTCGAGGAGTACCGCCGGCGGCTCTCCGAGCTGCGGGGCGGCGCGGTCCTCGACGGCGAGCTGCCACGCGACCCGCAGTACCTCTCCTACAGCCTGGCCGCGACCTGCCTGCTCACCCTGCAGGAGCGCCAGTCGCTGCTGGAGGCCGACACCGCCCTGGACCGGCTGGTGCTGCTGCGGCACGCCCTGGTCGGCGAGATGCGGGCCATGCGCGCGATCCCGTCGCTGCCGGCCACCGAGGTCGCCCGCACCGGCTGGTCCCCCAACTAGGCGCGCGGAGATGGCGAGCAGGCGGCGAGCCGGCGGCACCCCCGCCACCGTGGCCCTCAGCCGCGCCGGCGTGCCCTTCACCGAGCACGCCTACGAGCACGACCCGGGCGCCACGTCCTTCGGGCTGGAGGCGGCCGCCGTGCTGGGGCTCGAGCCCCGCCAGGTCCTCAAGACGCTGCTGGCCTCGGTCGACGCCTCGACAGGCTCAGCACGAGGCGGGCGGCTGGTCGTGGGCGTGGTCCCGGTCTCCGGGCGGCTCGACCTCAAGGCGCTCGCCGCGGCCGTCGGCGGGAAGCGCGCGACGATGGCCGAGCCGGCCGAGGCCGAGCGCGCGACCGGGTACGTCGTGGGCGGCATCTCACCCGTCGGCCAGCGCAAGGCGCTCCCCACGGTGCTCGACGAGTCGGCGCTGTCCTTCGACGTCGTCTACGTCTCGGGAGGGCGCCGCGGCCTGGACCTCGCCCTGTCCCCGGCGGACCTGGTCCGGGTCACCGGCGCGGTCGTCGCCGCGATCGGCCGTCCCGGCTGAGCCGGTCCGCGCCCGGTGGCGCCGTCAGCGCTGCCGACGCAGATGGGCTTGCGGGTACGGCGTGCGCGACCCGCCCAGCAGCGGCGGGACGGGGTGCCCCTCGGCCACGCGGAGGAAGGCGGCCAGGTAGGCGTCGCTCACCGCCAGCGCCCGGTTCCGCGGCAGGGAGCCGACGGGCAGCAGCAGGTGCAGCGGGAGCGCCAGGTAGTAGGAGGAGTAGTCGGTGAAGTCGAAGTGCTCGGTGTCGTCCAGCCCGAGGCTCCACGAGGGTCCCGCGCTCCGGGCGAGCAGCCGTCGGGCCACGTCCCGGTCGGCGCGGTCACCGGCATCCCTCGGGCGGCAGACACCCGTGACGCAGGAGCCGTCGTGCCCCACCAGCAGCAGGGGCGCGTCCAGGCCGGACGTGAGCACCGTCCCGTACTGTGCCCCGTCGAGGTCCGCGGCTCCCGCACACCGCGGGTCGTCGCGGCATGCCTGCAGCGCCGCGGCGCCACCGAACGAGTGGCCGACGTAGGCGACCCGGCCCCCGGAGAGGTGGCCCGTGAAGCGTCCGCGGAGGCGGCGCACCTGGGTCACGGCGAAGCGCGCGTCGGCCGCCCACACGCCGAGCAGCCGCTCGGCGACGCGGGAGGCGGCCCGCGAGTGACCGCCGTCGAAGCCGGGCGGGTTCCCGGCCCGCGTGGCGTGGACCGCATGCCCGTGCAGGACGGTGAGGTTGGCGCTGCCGGTCGGGGTCACGCCGGCGACGAGGTAGCCGCGGCTCGCGAGGTCGACAGCGGTCGCCGTGTACTGCGGCGCCGCGAACCCCAGCCCCGGCATCAGCACCACCAGAGGGAGCCTCCCGGGCGCCACGGCGGCACCGTCCAGCTCGTGGGCGCGCACCGCGTCCACGTCCGACTCCCCCAGGCCGACCGGTCCGGGCAGGTGCAGACCGCGCCAGGGCCCGGGCAGGTACGGCGCGCGCTGCCCGGTGCCGGGCGCGGCGGGGTACCACAACCAGACGGAGAGCTGCCGTCCGTCGCGCGGCCCGCTGCCCGTGCCGGCACGCGAGTGGTCGGTCCACGTGAACATCGTTCGCCCCACCGGGTGCGGCCCACCGGGCTCCGGCAGCGGCGCCGGCCGCTCGTGCCGCACGTCGACCAGCACGCCGTACCCGAGGGCCAGGAGCAGGACCAGCGCGACCGCGGCGGCGAGCGCCCGGACGAGTCGTCGCGCCCGGGTCCTCACCGGCACGTCCGAGGCGGCCGCTCAGCGGCGGCGCAGCCGCTCGTCCTGGGTGGCCGGTGCGACGTAGCCACGGTCGAAGGCCGAGACCGTGGTGCCCGGCGGCACGATCTCGTCGATCCGGTCCAGCACGTCCGGGGGGAGCGTGACGTCGGCGGCACCCAGCTGGGACTCGAGGTGCTCCATGGTGCGAGGGCCGATGATCGGCGCCGTGACCGCCCGGTGCGAGAGCGTGAACGCGAGGGCGAGGTGCACCAGCGACATCCCGCTCTCCTCGGCGAGCACGGCGAGGTCCTCGACGGCGTCGAGCTTGGCGTGGTTCGCCGGCTCGGACAGGTCGTATCGCGCCGGCATCCGAGCGGCGCGCCGTGACTGCGGGACGTCCTGGCCCTTGCGGTACCTGCCGGTGAGCCAGCCACCCGCGAGCGGGCTCCACGGCAGCACGCCCATGCCGTACCTCTCGGCGACCGGCAGCAGCTCGGCCTCGATCCCCCGCACGAGCAGGGAGTACGGCGGCTGCTCGGTGGCGAACCTGCCCAGGCCGCGGCGCTCCGCGACCCAGTGGGACTCGACGACCTGGTGGGCGGGGAAGGTGGAGCAGCCGAAGGCCCGGATCTTGCCCTGCCGCTGCAGCTCGGTCAGCGCG
Source organism: Nocardioidaceae bacterium (assembly GCA_025927955.1). Classification (GTDB taxonomy): domain Bacteria; phylum Actinomycetota; class Actinomycetes; order Propionibacteriales; family Nocardioidaceae; genus Nocardioides_B. The sequence goes on along the minus strand of JAICKK010000008.1, from coordinate 39,249 downwards.
CCGAGAGTCTCCTCGATGTCGGTGTCCGGGTCGGGCCGGTGGATCTGGTAGAGGTCGATCCAGTCGGTCTGCAGCCGGCGCAGGCTGGCCTCGACCTCCCGGACGATCCAGCGGCGGGAGTTGCCCCGCTTGTTCGGGTCACCCTGCGTGCCGGGAGGGGCGTCGAGCGGGACACCCATCTGCCCGTGCACCTTGGTGGCGAGGACGACGTCGTCGCGGCGGCCGCCGGCCAGGGCCTTGCCGACGATGGTCTCGGACTCGCCCTGGGAGTACACGTCGGCGGTGTCGACGAAGTTGATGCCGGCATCGAGTGCGCGGTGGATGATCCTCACCGACGCGTCGTGGTCGGGCTCCCCCCAGGCGCCGAACATCATCGCTCCCAGGCAGAGCGGGCTGACCTGCATTCCGGTGCGTCCGAGGCTGCGGTACTCCATGGACCTCAACCTACGACCGCCGCGGTCGGCTCGCGCACGGGCGCCCTCAGGCCAGGTCGAACCGGTCCAGGCCCATCACCTTGACCCAGGCCGCGACGAAGTCGCGGACGAGCCGCTCCTGCGCGTCGGCGGCGCCGTAGACCTCGGCGATGGCCCGCAGCTGCGCGTTCGCTCCGAAGACGAGGTCGACGGCCGTGGCGGTCCACCTGAGCTCGCCGGTGGCGCGGTCGCGGCCCTCGTAGACGTTCTCGTCGGAGGAGGAGGCCCTCCACTCCGTGCCCATGTCGAGCAGGTTCACGAAGAAGTCGTGGGTCAGCATCCCCGGCCGGTCGGTGAGAACGCCGAGCGGGGACTGCCCGACGTTGGCGTTCAGGGCGCGCATGCCGCCGACCAGGACGGTCATCTCCGCCGCGGTCAGCGTCAGCATGTTCGCCCGGTCCAGCAGCAGGGTCTCCGGCGAGACCTTCTCACCGGAGCGGAGGTAGCTGCGGAACCCGTCGGCCCTGGGCTCGAGGACCGCGAACGACTCCACGTCGGTCTGCTCCTGGGAGGCGTCGGTACGGCCGGGGGTGAACGGCACGGTGACGTCGTGCCCGGCGTCCCTGGCCGCCTGCTCGACGGCCGCACAGCCACCGAGGACGATCAGGTCGGCGAGCGACACCCTCGTCCCGGACTCGGAGGCGTTGAAGTCCCGCTGGACCTGCTCGAGGGTCGCCAGCACCCCGGCCAGCTCCGGCGGGTCGTTGACCTCCCAGCTGCGCTGCGGCTCCAGTCGGATCCGCGCCCCGTTGGCACCGCCACGCTTGTCGGTGCCGCGGAAGCTCGCCGCGGCCGCCCATGCGGTGCCGACCAGCTGCGGGACCGACAGCCCGGAGGCGAGCACCTCGGACTTGAGCGCGGCGATGTCGTCGTCCCCGACCAGCTCGTGGTCGACGGGGGGTACCGGGTCCTGCCAGATCTGCGGCGGCGCGACCCAGGGGCCGTGCAGCCGGGAGACCGGGCCCATGTCGCGGTGGATGAGCTTGTACCACGCCCTGGCGAAGGCGTCCGCCAGCTCGTCCGGGTGCTCCAGGAACCGACGCGCGATCGGCTCGTAGACCGGGTCCACCCGCAGCGAGAGGTCGGTGGTCAGCATCGTCGGCAGGCGGTTGCCGGACGTCTCGAACGCTCCGGGGATGATCGGCTCGGCGTCCTTGGCCTGCCACTGCCACGCCCCGGCGGGGCTCCTGGTCAGCTCCCACTCGTAGCCGAACAGCGTCTCGAGGAAGGTGTTGTCCCACTGCGTCGGCGTCGGCGTCCACGTGACCTCGAGGCCGCTGGTGGTGGCGTCGTCACCCACGCCCGTCCCGTAGCTGCTCTTCCACCCGAGCCCCATGTCCTCCAGCGGCGCCGCCTCGGGCTCCGGTCCGACGTACTCGGCGGTCACCTTGCCGTGCGTCTTGCCGAAGGTGTGCCCTCCGGCGATCAGCGCGAACGTCTCCTCGTCGTTCATCGCCATCCGGGCGAAGGTCTCGCGGATGTCCTTGGCCGCCTTGAGCGGGTCCGGCTCGCCGTTGGGGCCCTCGGGGTTGACGTAGATCAGCCCCATCTGGGAGGCACCGAACGGCCCGGTGAGCTCCCGGTCGCCGCTGTAGCGCTCGTCGCCCAGCCAGGTGTCCTCCGGACCCCAGAAGATCTCCTCCGGCTCCCAGACGTCCTCGCGGCCGAACCCGAAGCCGAAGGTCGTGAAGCCCATCGACTCCATCGCACAGTTGCCGGCGAAGATGATCAGGTCGGCCCAGGAGATCTTGCGCCCGTACTTCTGCTTGACCGGCCACAGCAGCCGGCGGGCCTTGTCCAGTCTCGCGTTGTCGGGCCAGCTGTTGAGGGGCGCGAAGCGCTGGGCGCCCTGGCCGCCGCCGCCACGGCCGTCGGCGATGCGGTAGGTGCCGGCGGAGTGCCAGCTCATCCGGACGAAGAGCGGTCCGTAGTGGCCGAAGTCGGCCGGCCACCAGTCCTGGGGTGTCGTCATCAGCTCGAGGAGGTCCCGCCTGAGCGCGTCGACGTCGAGGGTCGCGAGCTCCCGCCGGTAGTCGTAGTGCTCCCCCATCGGGTCGATCCGGCGCGAGTGCTGGTGGAGGACCTGCAGGTTCAGCTGGTTCGGCCACCAGTCCTGGTTCGTGCGGGGTCGGCTCACCGCAGGAGTCGGTGAGGGGATGACCGGGTTCTCGGTCTCGCTGCCGTGCTCGGACACGTCGGTTGCACTCCTCGTCTCGGTGTCGGTCGATGGCTCGTCGCCTGCTCACCCACCGGTCGTGGCGGGGGCCGCCGCGACGCAGCCCGCGCACAGGCCCCAGTAGACGACCTCGGCCTCGTCGACCGAGAACGCCCGGGCGGTCGACGGGGTCAGGCACGGGGCCCGGCCGACGGCGCAGTCGGCGTCGGCGATGGCACCGCACGACCGGCAGACCACGTGGTGGTGGTTGTCGCCGACCCGTGACTCGTAGCGAGCCACCGAGCCGGAGGGCTGGATGCGCCGCACCAGCCCCGCGGCGGTCAGCGCACGCAGCACGTCGTAGACGGCCTGGTGGGACACCCGGGGGAGCTCGCGTCGTGCGGCGCTGATGATGGACTCGGTGTCCGCGTGCGGATGCGCGTGCACCGCGGCCAGCACCGCCAACCGTGGACGTGTGACGCGGAGCGCCGCCCCGCGCAGCAGGTGCTCGTCGTCCGAGCTCGTGGCCACGCGGGCAGTATCCTCCGACCTCCCGGACGCATCAAGGACCCGGCGACGCCCGGCGGCGACCACCGGCCCGCTACGGCGTCCGCGACGTCAGCCGCGCCGGCATGACCAGCTCGAGCGCGGCGATGACGACGGTGATCGCCAGGATGCCGAGGAACACGCGGTGGACGCCGGTGGCCAGGGTCGCTGCCGAGGGGTGCGCGCCGGTGGCCGCGTTGACGATGGCCCCGAACACGGCGACGCCCACCGCCGAGCCGACGGACCGGCCGAACATGTTGGTCGCGGTGGCCACCCCCCGCTGTCCCCACTCGACGCTGGACTGCGCCACGACGAGCGCCGGGGACGCGACCCACCCCATGCCGAAGCCGATGAGCAGGCAGGCGAGCGCCACGTGCCACAGCGCCCCGGCGGGGCTGATGGCGACCAGCGCCACCGCCCCGGCCAGGGACAGGCCGACGCCCAGGAGCCCGGTCGCCCGGAAGCCGACGCCGAGGTAGAGCCGACCCGAGACGGCGGCCGCCACGGGCCACCCGAGCGAGAGGGCCCCGAGGGTCAGCCCGCTGAGGATCGCGGAGGCTCCGACCACCTCCTGGCCCAGCGTCGGCACGTACGACGAGAGCCCGAGCACCAGGCCACCGACCAGGAAGGAGATCGCCCCGGTGACGACCAGCGTCCGGCTGGTGAAGACCCACAGCGGCAGCACCGGCTCGGCGGCGGCGCGCTCCACGAGCACGAACCCGGCGAGCAGCAGGGCCGCCGAGCCGAACACCGCCGGGGTCTGCCACCCGGTCCAGGACCAGCTCTGGCCGCCCTCGAGCAGGCCGAGCACGACCAGCGTGGTGGCCACGGTCAGGAGCACCGCGCCCGCGTAGTCCACCTTCGCGCTCCTGCGCTCGACGCGCTCGGAGAAGCGCCGCAGCATCCAGGCGGCGAGCAGGCACAGGGGGATGTTGACCCAGAAGATGAACCGCCAGCTGAGCAGCTGGCTGAAGACACCGCCGACGGTGGGCCCGACGACCGACGAGATGCCCCAGACGCTCGCGACGTACCCCTGGACCTTGGCGCGCTCGCGCAACGTGTAGATGTCGCCGATCACCGTCATCCCGATGGGCTGAACGGCGCCCGCGCCGAGCCCCTGCAGGGCCCGGGCGCCGATCAGCACCGGCATGCTCCACGCGGCGCCGCAGAGCACCGACCCGAGCAGGAACACGCCGATGCCGTAGTACATCAGCGGTTTGCGTCCGAAGAGGTCGGCCAGCTTGCCGTTCACGGGGACGGTCGCCGCCTGGGCCAGCAGGTAGGTCGAGAACAGCCACGGGAACTCGCGGAAGCCGCCGAGGTCGTGGACGATCGACGGCACGGCCGTGGCCACGATGGTCGAGTCGAGCGCCACGAGCGCGGTCGAGAGCATCACCGCCAGGAGCACGGGTCCGCGCTCGGAGCGCAGGCCCACGTCTCGACGGCTGACCTGCGGCTGCTCGGTCCGGGTCACGTGAGGCTGCAAGTCCCGTCCGGGCGCGGACATTCCCGCCCGCTCAGTAGAAGTGCTCGGTGTCCACGACGTTGCGCAGCGCACGCCCCTGCGCGAGCCGGTGCAGGTTGTCGAGGAGCACGTCGACGATCCGCTCGTTCTCCTGGGTGGACAAGGCGGCGGTGTGCGGGCTGAGCAGGACGTTGTCGAGGTCCCACAGGGGGCTGTCCGGTGGCAGCGGCTCGGTCGCGACCACGTCGAGGGCGGCTCCGCACAGGTGGCCGCTGCGCAGCGCGGCCACGAGCGCCGGCTCGTCCACGGTCGCCCCCCGGCCGACGTTGACGAGGACGCCGCCCTCGGGCATGGCGGCGAGGAGCTCGGCCCCGAACAGCCCGTCCGTGGCGGCCGTCGAGGGGAGCGCGAGCACCACCGCCTCGCAGCGCTCGAGGACGTCGGGCAGGTCCGCGAGCACGGCGACCTCGTCGACGTAGGACAGGTCGGACTCGGACGGGCGGCGGCGGACCCCGGTCACGTGCATGCCGAGAGCCCGTGCGCAGTGGGCCACCTCGCGCCCGATGTGTCCCAGCCCGACGACCACGAGACGCTGTGCCCGCAGCTCCCTGACCGGGTAGTGCGGCCAGCTGCGCGCCTCGGCGTCGCGCAGAAGTCGCGGCACGTCCTTGACGAAGTAGAGCAGCCCGAGCACCGCCCACTCGGCGAGCTGGGTCGCGTGCACCCCGATGCTGCTGGTGAAGGTCACCCGGCGCAGCGTGTCCGCGTCGAGGGCGGCCTCGCGCACCATCTGCCCGGCACCGGCCGCGGTGCCCTGCACCCAGCGCAGGCGCGGTGCGCCGGCCACCAGGTCACGCAGGCCCGCGGCGGTCTCGCCCGGAACCCCGAGGACCACGTCGGCCCGACGGACCAGGTCCTCGAGACGGCCCTGCTGCTCGGGGGTCCGCCGGAAGGACGTGTCGCCGCGGTGGTCGCTGGGATAGCGGGGCGCCGGCAGCAGCTCGGGGTCGAAGAGCACCTCGACACCGGGAGCCTCCCGGCGGATGCGCTCGACCAGCTCCGGCTCGAGCGGGGTGGCGACGAGGAGGGTGGGCTGCTCGCCGTGCTCCGCCCCGAGCACCGTCATGCCGTCCTCTCCCGGCGCAGCGGTCGCGGCTCGACGTCGACGCCACGACGCCCGCGGGTACGCACGCCGAACATCAGCACCGCCGAGGCGAACAGCGCGATGGCCATGAAGGTGTAGGCGGCGCCGTTGCCGAAGCTGCCCTGCAGCCAGCCCACGACGTACGCACCGACGAAGCCGCCGACCGCCCCGGCGCTGTTGACCAGGGCCATCGCCGCACCCGACACGCTCTGCGGGAGGAACTCCGGGATCAGCGCGAAGTAGGGGCCGTACGGCGCGTAGATGCAGCCTGCGGTGAGGAACAGCAGGCCGTAGGAGACCCAGTAGTGCCCGGTGCCGAGCAGCACCGAGGCGGTGAAGAGCACGGCGCCGGCGAGCAGGAACGGCCAGACGAACTCGCGCCGGTTGCCGCTGCGGTCGGAGTAGCGGGAGGCGACCAGCATCGCGATCGCGGCCAGCGCGTACGGCGCCGCGGAGAGCAGCCCGATCAGGCCGATGCCGTTGTCGCGGGCGGTCTTGAGGATCGACGGGAGCCAGAACACGAACCCGTAGACGCCGATGCTCCACAGCAGGTACTGGGCCGACAGCACGAGCACGTTGCGCGACGCCAGCGCCTCGCGGTAGCCGCCGTGGACCGGCTGCAGGTCCTCCTGCTCGGCCGCCAGCCGGGACTCGATGTCGTGGAGCTCCGAGGCCGCCAGCCAGCCGGCGTCGCGGGGCCGGTCGGCGACCAGGATCCGGAAGACGAACGCCCAGATGATCGCCGGCGCACCTTCGAAGATGAACATCCAGCGCCAGCTGGTGGCGGCGATCAGGTAGCCGGACACCGCCGAGAGCCACATGACGGTGATCGGGTTCCCGAGGATCAGGAAGGTGTTGGCCCGACCGCGCTCGGATCGGCTGAACCAGTGGGTGAGGAAGATCAGCATCGCCGGCAGCACCGCGGCCTCGACGACACCGAGCAGGAACCGGTCGACCATCAGCAGCCACAGCGTGGGGATGACGCCCTGGGCGGCCGCGAGGACGCCCCAGAGCAGGACCGTCCAGAAGATCAGCCGGCTGACGCTCTTGTTCTCCGCGTAGTGCGCGGCCGGGATCTGGAAGAGGAAGTAGCCGACGAAGAACAGCGCCCCGAGGAGCGCGGACGCGCTGGCGTCCAGTCCGAGGTCGTGCTTGAGGCCCCCGGCGACGCCGATCGAGTAGTTGGACCGGTCGAGGTAGGCCAGGCTGTAGGTGACGAAGACCAGCGGCATGAGCCGCTGCCACCGCTGGCTCGTGGCGATCGTGTTGGTGGGCATCCCGAAGCGGGACTACCCAGAGGCGGGACCGGTCAAACGCGCCGCCGCCGCCAGGCACAGCAGGCCGGCGAGGACGATCGGCAGCCCGATCGTGAGGATGGCGAGGAGCCCGAGCCCGACCAGCAGCACCGAGCACGCCACGAGCACCGGGCGCCGGTGGGACGCCCGGCGCGACGTCGCGTACGCGGTGCCGGCGGCCGCCACGAGCAGGACGGCCACGGCCCACGCCGCCGGCGAGCCGTCCTGGGCGTGGATCAGCCGGAGGTACGCCACCAGCATCACCAGGGTCAGCAGGCACGCACCCGCGGCCAGCAGGTCGACGCGACGCCGGGGCACGGGCTCAGTCTGCTCCCGGTGCGGGCGATCCTCAACCGGCGCGCCGGCGGCGCAGCTCCTCGTTGATCGCGGGCACGATCTCGTGGAGGTCGCCGATGACCGCGTAGTGCGCCTTGGTCACCATGGGGGCGTCCGGATCGGTGTTGATCGCCAGGATCGTCTTGGAGCTCGACATCCCCGCCCAGTGCTGGATCGCGCCGCTGATGCCGCAGGCCAGGTACAGGTCGGGGGTGACCCGGCTGCCGGTCTGGCCGACCTGCTCGTGGTGCGGTCGCCAGCCGAGGCTGGTCACCACCCGCGAGACGCCGAGCGCCGCGTTGTCGAGCAGCTCGGTCAGCTCCACCAGGTCCTTGAACCCGTCGGCGCTGCCCGCGCCCCGACCGGCACCGACGACGACCCGTGCCGACTTGAGGCTGCCCGACTCGTCGGGCTCCCCCGGCTCCGTGCGGACCACCCGCGCGCGCAGGTCGGCCTCGGGCACCTCGACCTGCAGCGCCTCGACCTCCGGCGAGCTCGCGCTCTCCGCGGGCCTCGGGTCGCACGCGTGGCCCGCGACGGAGAGCACCGCCACGGAGTCGGCCAGCGGCATCACCTCGAGCGCCGAGCCTCCCAGCACCTGGCGCGAGACCGTCATCGGCGCGTCACCCTCGACGGAGACCACGTTGGCGGCCATCGCGACGCCGAGGCGGCAGGCGACGTGCGCGAGCACCTCGTTGCCCCGCGGCGTCCCCGCGGCGGCCACCGCCGTCACCTGGTCTCCGCCGCGGACGGCCGCCACGACGGCGGTCGCCCAGGCGGCGGCGGCGTAGGAGGAGTAGGCCTCGCCCCCCGCGACGAGCACCCGCTGCACGCCGTACGACGCGAGCTGCTCGACGACGGCCGGCGGTGCCTCGCCGACGACGAGGGCGTGCACGTCGCCGAGTGCGCGGGCGAGCGTCAGCGTCTCGCGGGAGACCTCGGCCACCGCAGCGCCCTCGGCCTCCGTCTCGGTCTCGACCAGCACCAGCACCGTCATCGCGTGACTCCCAGCTTCTCCAGCAGGTCGACGACCGCACCGGCCGCCTCGGGTCCCTCGCCGAGCACCGTGACCTGGCTCGGCTGCGCGGGTGGCAGCGTGAGCCGCACGCGGCCGGAGCCGGCCGGCTCACCGGACGGGGCGATCTCCTCGATCTTGATCTTCTTGGCCTTCATGCGCCCGGGGATCGACGGGTAGCGCGGCTCCACGCCGCCCTCCATCACGGTCAGCACCGCCGGCAGCGGCACCTCGTAGATCTCGGTGCCGCCGTCGGGCGACTGGCCCCGCGCAGTGACCCGGTCACCGCTGACGCCCAGCGTTGACACCCCGGCGACGACCGGCCGGTCGAGCAGGTAGGACAGCCGGATGCCGACCTGGAAGTCGCCGGTGTCCGAGGCGTCGTTCCCGAGCAGCACCAGGTCGTAGGTCGTCCCGGCGCGCTCGTGCTCGCGGACCACGTCCGCGATGGCCGCGGCGACGTCGGCCGGACCGTAGGCCGAGGCGTCGGCCTCCACCAGCACCGCGCCGGTGCAGCCGAGCGCCAGGGCGTTGCGCAGCTGCTCGACCGCGTCGGAGGAGCCGAGGGTGAGGACGGTCGCCTCTCCCCCGGTGTCCTTGGCGGTCTGGATCGCCAGCTCGACCGCCGCCTCCTCGTGGGGGCTGACAGTGTGGCCGAGGTTCGAGTCGTCGACGGACATGCCGTCGGCGGTGAGCGAGATCTCGCCGCCGAGGTCCGGGACGCGCTTGATGCAGACGAGGACGCGCCGTCCTGAGCCTGTCGAAGGGTTGGCCATCAGGTGCTCCTAGCCCTTGATCCGGTCGTTGGACGGGTCGAACAGCGGCGTCGCGTCGGCCGCCGCCACGGTCACCGGGTACAACTCCTCCATGTAGGACACCGCGAGCTCGTTGCCGACCCGGGCCTCCTCCGGCGGGAGGTAGGCCATCAGCAGGTGCTTGCCGAGCGAGGGGGCGGATCCCGCCGTGGTGACGTAGGGGTGGTGGCCGTGCCCGTCGGTCAGCGTGGCACCGTCGCGGGTGAGGATCGGCTCCCCGCCGAGCATGTAGCGCTTGACCCCGCTCGCCGAGGTGTGGTCGTCGACGCTCAGCGTGCACAGCACCGTCTTCGGCCCGGAGGACGACTGGGCCCCGTCGCGCTGTTGCAGGTAGGCCTCCTTGCCGACGAAGTCGGCCTTCTTCACCTTGGGCCGGGCCATGCCGGCCTCCATGATCGTGCGCTCGCCGTCGAGCTCGTAGCCGAACGCGCGGTAGCCCTTCTCGATGCGTCCGGTCGTCGCGTAGACGCCGATGCCCACCGGGCGGGCGCCGTGCGGGGCGCCGGCCTCGAGCAGCGCGTCCCAGACCGCGGCCGCCTGCCCCATCGGCACGTAGAGCTCCCAGCCGAGCTCGCCGACGTAGGAGATCCGCGACGCGAGCACGCTCACCTCGCGGCCACCACCCGTCCGCAGCGCGATCTCGCGGCAGGTGAGGAAGCCGAACCCCTCGTGGCTGACGTCCTCCGACGTCAGCGAGCCGAGGATGTCGCGCGCGCGGGGCCCCCACAGGCCGATCGTGGAGATCTCGTCGGTGACGTCGCTCAGCCGCGCGGACCCGTCACCGGGCAGCTGGTCGGCGAACCACTTCTTGTCGGCCATGCCGTGGGCGCCGCCGGTGACGACCCGGAAGTGCTCCTCGCCCAGGCGCATCACGGTCAGGTCTGACCGGAAGCCGCCCTTGTGGTCGAGCACGGGGGTGTAGATGACCCGGCCGACCGCGACGTCGCACTGGGCGACGCAGGTGCGCTGGACGGCGTCGAGCGCACCGGGACCGGTGACGTCGAAGATCGCGAAGGCGGTCAGGTCGATGACACCGGCGGACTCCCGCATGCGCAGGTGCTCGGCGTTGACGATCGGGCTCCACCAGCGGGAGTCCCACTCGTGCTCGCGGGGCATCACCGCCTCGCCGTACACGTCCAAGAGGTCGGCGTTCGACTCGTACCACTGGGGACGCTCCCAGCCGACGGCCTCGAAGAACCGCGCCCCCAGCTTGACCTCGGAGTCGTGCATGGGCGCGAGCCGCTGGTCGCGGTCGGACTCGTACTGCTCGGAGGGGTGGACGATGCCGTAGGTCTTGATGAACGACTCGGTGGTGCGCAGCCTCGTGTGCTCGCGCCGCATCTGGTGCGGGTAGAAGCGCGCGATGTCCGAGGCCGAGACGTCGATCTCGGACTCGCCGTGCGTCATCCACTCCGCGACGGCCCGGCCCACGCCGGGGCCCTCCTTGACCCACACGGCCGAGGCGGTCCAGAGGTTCTTGACCTCGCTCTCGCCGAGGATCGGGCTGCCGTCGCAGGTCAGCGAGAGCAGGCCGTTGATGGCGTAGCGGATCTCCGCGCCCTCGGCGCCCAGCAGCTCGGGCATCAGCTCGAAGGCCTGCTCCAGCTGGGGGTCGAAGTCCTCGGAGGTGAAGGGCATCTCGGTCGGCGACAGCTTGGCCTGCTCGATCGAGGGGATCTCCTCCGGCTCGTGGAGGATCGCGCGGTGCGCGTAGGAGCCGACCTCCATGTCGGCGCCGTGCTGCCGCTCGTAGCAGAAGGTGTCCATGTCCCGGACGATGGGGAAGCTGATCTCCCCCTCGCGCTCGGCGAGCTGCGGGCACGGCCCGACGCTGATCATCTGGTGCACGGCGGGGGTGAGGGGGATGCTGATGCCGGCCATGTCGCCGATCTTCGGGCTCCACACGCCGCACGCGATGACGACGGTCTCGGCCTCGATGTCCCCGCCGGTGGTGCGGACGCGCTTGACGGTGGGACCGGTGGGCCCGTCCTCGGTGTCCAGGCCGGTGACCTCGACGGTGGGCACCACGGTGAGCACGCCGAGCTCGAGCGCCCGCTCGCGCATGATGGTGCCGGCGCGCAGCGAGTCGACCACGCCGACCGTCGGTGTCCAGAAGGCGCCGACGATCCGGTCGGCGTCGAGGAACGGGACCTTCTCGACGACCTGCTCGGGGGTGACCAGCTCGGACTCGATGCCCCACGCCTTGGCCGAGGACATCCGCCGGCGCAGCTCCTCCATGCGCTCCTCGGTGCGGGCCACCTCGAAGCCGCCTGACTGCGTGAAGACGCCCATCTCCTGGTACTGCCTGACCGAGTCCAGGGTGAGGTCGGTGATCTCGCGGGAGTGGTCGACCGGGAAGATGAAGTTCGAGGCGTGACCGGTGGAGCCGCCGGGGTTCGGCAGCGGCCCCTTGTCGATCTGCACGATGTCGCGCCACCCCAGCCGGGCCAGGTGGTACACCAGGCTGTTGCCGACGATGCCGGCGCCGATGACGACGACGCGGGCGGAGGTGGGGACCGAGGCCATGGAGGCCTCCCTTCTCGACGTACGACGGGTGAGCTGAGTTGTTGCGTATCACGCAACCTCGTGCGCTATTCGGAACAACGCCTCATCCTCCGCCGTCGCCCGCGCGCTGTCAACACGGACGCGGCGGCCCGTCGGAGAACCGACGGCCCGCCGCCTGCCGAACGGCCGGAGCGGGCGCTCAGGTGCCCTGCAGCCAGGCCTTGACCTTGTCCGGGTTCGCGTCGATCCACTTCTTCGCGGCGTCCGCCGGGTTCATGTGGTCGGCCGCGATGTACTTCGCGACCAGGTTCTGGTCGTCGTTGGTCCAGTGGAAGTTCTTGACCAGCGTGTACGCCGGGCTCTTGGACTTGGCGAACCTGGTGGCGACGACCTTGTTGAGGTTGTACTTCGGGTAGTCGCAGGCGATCTTCGCCGGGTTCGAGTCGCAGCCGGGCGTGTACTTGGGCAGGCTGACCTTCTTCATCGGCACCTCGGAGAGGAACCACTGCGGGGCGTAGAAGTAGCCGATCACCCACGTGTGGTTCTTCTCGGCCTTGCGGTAGGCCTGGATCAGCGCGGTCTCGCTGCCGGCGTAGACGACCTTGAAGTTCAGGTTCAGGTTCTTCACCAGCGCCTCGTCGTTGGTCACGAAGGACGGGTCGCCGTCGAGGAACTGGCCCTTGCCGCCGGACTCGGAGGTCTTGAACTTCGAGGCGTACTTGTTGAGGTTCTTCCAGTTCAGGATGTCCGGGTGCGCCTTGGCCAGCCACGGCGGCACGTACCAGCCGATCACGCCGATGTTGCCGGTCGGCCCGGCGTCCTCGGCGGTGTGGTTGCCCTTGATGTACTTCTTCACGAGGTCGGGGTGCCCCCAGTTCTCCAGGACCACGTCCACGTCACCGCTGCCGAAGCCCTGCCAGGACACCTCCTCCTTGAGGTTCTTGTAGGAGACCTGGCAGCCGAGCTTCTGCTGGGCGACGGTGCCGACGACGTACGCGTCCGCCTCGTAGCCGACCCACGGGTTGACCGCGATGTTGAACTGCCCGCAGCTCTTGCCGCTCGCGGTGTTGGTCGACTTGATGTTCGACCCCCCGCAGCCGGCGAGCACCAGGCCCGCGATCGCCGTCAGGGCCACCAGCCACAAGGCTCTGATGCCGCCGGCGCCTCTGATGTTGCGTTGTGCCACTTCTCCTCCTAGATGTTGCCGAGTCAGGTGTTGCCGGGCCCGATGGTGCCCGGGTCAGACGCGCCCGTGCCGCGCGGCGGCGTGCCGGGCGATGCGGTCGAGCATGATGCCCAGCGCGGTGATGGCGATGCCCGCCGCCAGGCCCTTGCCGAACAGCTGGTCCTGCGAGAAGCCGGCCACCACGAAGTAGCCGAGGGAGCCGCCGCCGACCAGGCCGCCGATGACCACCATGGACAGCACGTACAGCAGGCCCTGGTTGGTCGCCAGGACGACGGCCGCCCGCGCCATCGGCAGCTGGACCTTGGCGATCATCTGCCACGCGGTGGCGCCCGAGGCCTCGGCCGCCTCCACCGAGGTGGGCGAGACGCCGCGGATGCCGTCGGCCACCAGCTTGGTCGCGATCGGCACGCCGTAGGCCAGCGCGGCCACGATCGCGGTGAACCGCGAGGGCGGGAACAGCGCGAGCGCCGGCACCAGGTAGACGAACGGCGGGATGGTCTGCAGGGCGTCCAGGAACGGCCGCAGGATGGTGTCCACCCGCCGCCTGCGACCCATCCACACCCCCAGGACCACCGAGACGATCACCACGAGGATGGTGGCGACGAGCACGGAGGTGAGCGTGATCATCGAGTCGTTCCACAGCCCGACGCCGAGCAGGACCGCCTCGCAGACCAGCGCCGTGACGGCCGGGCGCCAGCCGCCCAGCACGTAGGCGAGCGCGAGGATGGCCAGGGCGCTGAGCCACCACGGTGAGGCCGCCAGCACCGACTGCAGCGGGTTGATCAGCCCGTAGCTGACCACGTTGGCGAACGCCGTCGTCGCCTTCTCGATGGAGTTGACCACCGTGTCGGTGACCGAGGAGATGAACGTGGACACCGGGCGCTGGAGCGCCGGGCTGCTGGGGAACTGCGCCGCGGACAGGCGCAGCCTCGAGACGTAGATGGCCACGACGGTGACCACGGCCAGCACCGCCAGCACGATCCTGCGCGTCTGCACGTGCCGCCGGCCGGCGCGCGCGAGCAGCTCCGCCCGCTCGCTGGCCGCGGTCGTGGTGCGGTCCAGCATGATCGCGACGACCACGATCAGACCGCCGGAGACCGCCGCGCCACCGATGTCGAGCGCCGCCAGGGACTGCATCACGGGGACGCCGAGCCCCGGGCCGCTGACGAACGCCGCGATGATCGCCATCGCGAGCGCGGCCATCATGCACTGGTTGACGCCCACCACGATCGTGCGGCGGGCCATGGGCAGCTGCACCTTGCGCAGCAGCTGTGGTGAGGTGCACCCCAGCGACCGGGAGGCCTCGACCGCGCCCTCGGAGACGCCGCGGATGCCGTGCTCGGTGATGCGGATCAGCGGCGGGACGGCGTAGATCACGGTCAGCACGATCGCCGAGGCCGTGCCGATGCCGAAGATCAGCGCCAGGGGCTCGAGGTAGGCGAACGACGGCATGGTCTGCATGCCGTCGAGCACCGGTGTGATGGCGGCCCTGGCCCCCTTGCTCCGGGCCATCCAGATGCCGATGGGGACGCCGATCACGACACAGATCAGGACCGCGAGCAGGGTGATGAGCAGCGTGTCGATGCTCTCCTGCCAGTAGCCGAGGAAGCCGAACGCCAGCGTCCCGAGCAGCACCAGCACGGCGCACCTGACGCCGGCGAGCGCGAACGCGACGAACACCAGGATCGCCAGCACGCCGACCCAGCCGACCTCGGGGACGGGACGGCCGGGCGCCGGGGTGCTGAAGAGGTACTGCAGGTGCAGGAAGACCCAGTTGAGCCCGTCGCTGATGCCACCGACGATCTTGAACGCCGGGTTCGTCTCGCGCGCGGCGTCGAAGGAGTTCTTGACGCCGTTGAGCCACTTCTGGAAGTCGGAGAGCTGGGCCCCCGGCAGCGACAGGGTCTGGTGACCTCGCAGCACCGCCCAGCCGACGACCCAGACCGCCACCACGGCGAGGATCCGCCCGAACGTGTGCTGGGGCCGGTGCTCCTCGACCCGCGGCTGCTCCTCCCGCACGGGCGGGGCCGAGGGCCGTCGGGTCACGGTGGTGCTCACGAGCCCACCGCCTCCTCCTCCGCGACCACCACGCGCAGGATGTCCTCGTCGTCGACGATGCCGAGGAAGTCCTCGCCGTCGTACACCCGCACCGGCCCGTGCGCGGCGAGGACCTGACGGGCGGCGTCGCGCACCACCTCGTCGGCCTGGAGGGCCGGCCCCTCGCCGGGATCGCCGCCGTCGGGGCGGCGGCACACGTAGCGCAGGGTCAGCACGTGCGAGCGTGGGACGTCGCTGACGAAGTCGCGGACGTAGTCGTCGGCCGGTGACGCGACGATCTCCGCCGGCTCACCGATCTGCACGATCTCGCCGTCGCGCATGATGAGGATCCGGTCGCCGAGCTTGAGCGCCTCCTGCAGGTCATGGGTGATGAAGACCATCGTCTTGCCGACCTCGTGGTGCAGGCGGATGACCTCGTTCTGCATGTCGCGCCGGATGAGCGGGTCCAGGGCGGAGAAGGGCTCGTCGAACATCATCAGGGTCGGGTCGACCGCGAGCGCCCGGGCCAGGCCCACCCGCTGCTGCATGCCGCCCGAGAGCTGGTCGGGGAAGGACCCCTCGTTGCCGGCCAGGCCCACCAGGTCGACCATCTCCTGGGCCCTCGCTCGGCGCTCTCCCTTCGCGACGCCGCGGACCTCCAGCCCGAAGCCGACGTTGTCCATCACCGTGCGGTGCGGCAGCAGACCGAAGTGCTGGAAGACCATCGCGACGTGGTGCCGGCGCAGGTCGCGCAGCCTGCCCGCGTCGGCCTTCGTGACGTCCTCCCCGCCGATCGTCACCGTGCCGGCGGTCGGCTCGATGAGCCGGGTGAGCAGGCGCACCAGCGTGGACTTGCCGGAGCCGGACAGCCCCATCACCACGAACACCTCTCCGGGCCGGACGTCGAACGACACGTCCTTGACCGCGGCGACGCAGCCGGTCTTGGCCTGCAGCTGCTTGCGCGGCAGGTCGGCGTCCGGGGTGCCGATGACCTTGTCGGCCCGGGCCCCGAAGATCTTCCACAGGTCGCGGACCGACAGGGCCGACTCGCCGGCCCCGTCCGGAGCCCCGTCGTTACGGCCGCCCCTCTGGCCGTCCTTCTGGCCGTCCTTCTGGCCGTCGTTCTGGTCGTCGTACGTCCGCGTCTGTGTCATCGTCGACCTCCTTGGCTCAGCTCGTGCAGCGGGTGCCCGGGTGGGTAGAGCGGGTCGTGCTCGCGGTAGCGGTAGAACGGCGCGTCCGAGGGCGGCAGCGGGGTGTTGCCGGCGATCAGGTCGGCGGCCTTCTCGGCCAGCATCATCACCGGCGCGTAGATGTTGCCGTTGGTGATGTAGGGCATCGCGGACGCGTCCACGACCCGCAGCCCGTCGACGCCGTGGACCCTCAGCGTCTCGGGGTCCAGCACCGACATCTCGTCCACGCCCATCCGCGCGGTGCAGGACGGATGCAGCGCGGTCTCGGCGTCCTTGGCCACCCAGTCGAGGATCTCCTGGTCGCTCTCCACCGACGGACCGGGCGAGAGCTCACCGGCGTTGAAGACGTCGAACGCGGGCTGGTTGAGGATGTGGCGGGCCGCGCGCACCATCTCTATCCACTCCCGCCGGTCGTTCTCCGTCGAGAGGTAGTTGAACCGCAGTGCCGGGTGCTCGAGGGGGTCGCGCGACGTCAGCGTGAGCGACCCGCGCACGTCGGAGTACATCGGCCCGATGTGCACCTGGTAGCCGTGCTCGGCGGCCGGCCGCGACCCGTCGTACCGGATCGCGATGGGCAGGAAGTGGAACATCAGGTTCGGGTAGTCGACCCGGTCGTTGCTGCGGATGAAGCCGCCGGCCTCGAAGTGGTTCGAGGAGCCGACGCCGCGGCGCAGGAACAGCCACTCCGCACCGATGCGGGGCTTGTGCCGGTGCTTGAGCCACGGGCCGATCGACACCGGCTGCTTGGAGGCGTACTGGATGTAGACCTCGAGGTGGTCCTGCAGGTTGGCGCCGACCCCGGGCAGGTCCGCGACGACGTCGACGCCGAGCCGCTCCAGATCCTCCTTCGGACCGATGCCGGACAGCAGCAGCAGCTGCGGGGAGTTGATCGCGCCGCCGCAGAGGATGACCTCACCGGCGCGCGCCCGGCGGTGGCCGCGCCCGGGACGGTGGTACTCCACGCCGGTGACCCGCGCGCCCTGCCGGGTGAGGCCCGTCACCATCGCGAGCGTCTCGACGCGGAGGTTCTTGCGGTCGAGCACGGGGTGCAGGTAGGCCCGCGCCGCGCTGAGGCGCCGCCCCCGGTGGACGTTGCGGTCGAAGGGCGCGAACCCCTCCTGCCGGTAGCCGTTGACGTCGTCGGTGAGCGGGTGGCCGGCCTGCTGCACGGCCTCGAAGAACGCGCCGAACAGCGGGCTGGTCGCCGGGCCGCGCTCCATCACCAGCGGTCCGCTGCCACCGCGCCACAGGTCGGCGCCGGCCAGGCACGTCTCCATGCGCTTGAAGTAGGGCAGGCAGTGGGCGTAGTCCCACGACTCCATGCCCTTGTCCGCGGCCCACCGCTCGTAGTCCAGCGGGTTGCCGCGCTGGAAGATCATCCCGTTGATGCTGCTCGAGCCGCCGAGGACCTTGCCGCGCGCGTGGTAGACGCGTCGCCCGTCCATGTACGGCTCGGGCTCCGACTCGTACTTCCAGTCGTAGAGCCGGTTGCCGATCGGGTACGGCAGCGCGGCGGGCATGTGGATGAACGGGTCGAGCCGGAAGTCGCTGCGACCGGCCTCGAGCACGAGGACCGTCGTGGCGGGATCGGCGCTGAGCCGGTTCGCCAGCGCGCAGCCGGCCGACCCCCCGCCCACGATGACGTAGTCGTACCTTGCGTCCTGGCTGCTCACGTCCACCTCCTCAGGTCTCGTCGGCCCCGTCGAACCAGCGTTGCGGCGCGGGCCGGACGTTGTGCCAGATGTGCTTGGACTCGCGGTACTCCTCGAGGCCCGCGGCGCCGAGCTCGCGCCCGATCCCGGACTGCTTGTAGCCGCCCCACTCGGCCTGCGGGACGTACGGGTGGTAGTCGTTGATCCACACGGTGCCCATCCGCATCCGCGCCGCGACCCGCTCGGCCCTGCCGGCGTTCTGGGTCCACACGGCACCGGCGAGGCCGTAGATGCTGTCGTTGGCGACCGCGACCGCCTCGTCCTCGGTGCGGAACGTCTCGACGGTCAGCACCGGGCCGAACGACTCGTCGTGCACGACGGACATGGAGCTGTCGCAGCCGTCGAGGATGGTGGGCAGGTAGTAGAACCCGGCGGCGAGCGCGTCGCCGGGGGGCCGGGCCCCGCCGCAGCGCAGTGTCGCGCCCTCCTTGAGCCCGAGCGCGACGTACTGCTCGACCTTGTCGCGGTGCGCCTCGGAGATCAGCGGCCCGGTCTCGGCGCGGTCGTCGAAGGGACCACCGAGGCGGATCCGGCCCGCCCGGTCCACCAGCTCGTCGACGAAGGCGTCGTGGACCGACTCCTCGATGACCAGCCGGGCGCCGGCGGAGCAGACCTGGCCGGAGTGCAGGAAGACCGCGGTGAGCGCGAAGTCCATGGCCGCGTCGAGGTCGGCGTCGGCGAAGACCACGTTGGGGTTCTTGCCGCCCAGCTCGAGGGCGACCTTCTTGACCGTCTCCGCGGCGGCGACCATGATCCGCTTGCCGGTGGCCAGGCCCCCGGTGAACGAGACCAGGTCCACGCGGGGGTGCTCGCTGAGCGGGGCGCCCGCCCGCGGGCCGGCGCCGAGGACCAGGTTCGCCACGCCGGGCGGCACGCCCGCCTCCTCGAGCAGCCGCATGAGGTGCACCGCTGTCGACGGCGTCAGCTCGCTGGGCTTGAGCACGAACGTGTTGCCCGCCGCCAGCGCCGGCGCCACCTTCCAGGAGGTCTGCAGCAGCGGGTAGTTCCACGGGGTGATCAGGCCGCAGACGCCGATCGGCTCGTGCACGACCCGGCTCACGACGTCGGGGCGTCCGGTGTCCACCAGCCGTCCGGCGTCCTCGGCGGCCACGTTGCCGTAGTGCCGGAAGACGCCGACGACGTCGTCGACGTCGTACTGGCTCTCGACGTAGCGCTTGCCGGTGTCCAGCGACTCGGCGCGGGCCACGTCGGCCTTGTCGCGCTCGAGGAGGTCGGCGACCCGGTGCAGCAGGCGGCCGCGCTCCAGCGACGACGACCCCGACCAGGCGCCGTCGTCGAAGGCGCTGCGTGCCGCCTCGACGGCCGCGGCGCTGTCCTCGGGGCCGGCCTCGTCCACCTCGGCCACGAGGCTGCCGTCCGCCGGACAGCGGATCTCCCGCCGGCCGCCGTCGCGAGCGGCCTCCCATCGGCCCCCGATGTAAAGATCCGGCACCCTGCCCGTCCCGTCCTGTCGTGATGAAGGTTGCGTATGTCGCAACCTGAAGTGCAACACGCAACACCTTTGCGGCTGCGCCCAAGCCCGTCAAGCGTCTGGAGGACGTCTACGCCGTTCCGTGACCTAGCCTCCTCGACACCTCGTCGGACGCGTCGACGACGGCCGGTACCAGCTCCTTGACCCTGGTCTCGCCCAGCCGGAACGTGGGCCCGGACACGCTCAGCGACGCGATGACGTCGCCGTGCGCGTTGCGGATGGGTGCCGCGATGGCCGTCAGCCCGACCTCCAGCTCGTCGACCGCCACGGCGTACCCCTGCTCGCGCACCTCGGCGAGCTCGCGCCGCAGCCGGGCGCGGCTGGTCACGGTGCCGGGGGTGTAGGACGGCAGCCGGGGCAGCCGCTGGTCCACCTCCTCGCCGGACAGACCGGAGAGCAGCACCTTGCCGTTCGAGGTGGCGTGCAGCGGGATGTGCTGGCCGACCCAGTTGTGCGACTGCAGCGCCGACTGGCCGGCCACCTGGTCCAGGTAGAGCGCCGAGCGGTCGGAGAGGACCGCGATGTTGACCGTCTCCCCCGAGTCGGCCGCCAGCTTGCGGCAGACCGGGCGGGCCTCCTGGACCACGTCGAGGCGGGCGGTCGTCGCCCCGGCCAGGCGGAGCACCCCCACGCCGAGACGGTACTTGCCGCGGTCCTCGTTCTGCTCGACCATGCCGTGGGACTCCAGCGTCGCCACCAGGCGGAACGCGGTGCTCTTGTGGACGGCGAGCTCGCCGGCGATCTCGGTGACCCCGGCCTCGCCCAGCCGTGCCAGGATGCCGAGGATGGTGAGCGCCCGGTCGACCGACTGCACGCCCGGAGCGGTCTCGGTGGCGTGGGTCACGTGCTGACCGTAGCGCAGACCTGTTGCGTATGACAGGACGAGTTTCGAGTAGCGCAACGAGCCGTTTGGTGGGCGCCGCGTTGACGCGGGCCCCCGGGCACGGGTACAACGGGGCGCCATGACCGCCCGCAGCGCCTCGAGCGCGCCCACGTTCGTGCTGACCCTCCTCTGTCCCGACCGGCCCGGCCTCGTGCACGCCGTGACCGGGCTCCTCGTCGAGCAGCACGCCAACATCTTGGAGAGCCAGCAGTTCGACGACCTGGCCGAGGACCGCTTCTTCATGAGGGTGAAGTTCGCGGTGGACAGCGCCTCGCCGGTGCCCGAGCTCCTGGAGACGCTGCGCTCGGCGTTCGCGGGCGTGGCCGAGCGGTTCTCGATGACCTGGGAGCTGTGGGACGCCACCGCGCCGTACCGGACGCTGATCCTGGTCTCGAAGTTCAGCCACTGCCTCAACGACCTGCTCTTCCGGTGGAGCAGGGACGCGCTGCAGATCGACGTGGCCGGCGTGGTCTCGAACCACCTCGACTGCGAGGCGATGGTGAAGTCCTACGGGGTGCCCTACCACCACATCCCGGTGACGCCCGAGACGAAGGCCGACGCGGAGAGGCAGATGCTCGGCCTCGTCGACTCCCTCGACGTCCACCTCGTCGTGCTGGCCCGCTACATGCAGGTGATCTCCGACGACACCTGTCGCGCCCTGGAGGGCCGGGCGATCAACATCCACCACTCGTTCCTGCCGAGCTTCAAGGGCGCCCGGCCCTACCACCAGGCGTTCGACCGGGGTGTCAAGCTGGTCGGCGCGACCGCGCACTACGTGACCGCCGACCTCGACGAGGGCCCGATCATCGAGCAGGACGTGATGCGGGTGGACCACCGCTACGGCCCCACCGAGCTCGCGGCTGCCGGCCGCGACGTCGAGAGCCAGGTCCTCTCCCGGGCCGTCCGCTGGCACGCCGAGTCCCGCGTCCTCCTCAACGGCCACAAGACCGTCGTCTTCCGCTGACCCCTCCGGGGCGGGCGCCCGTTTCCCTGGGCCCCCAGCGAAACGTGCACACCCCTGCTGTTGCAACGGCAGGGGTGTGACAGAAACGTCGGGGGTGTACGGCGTGCAGCCGCGCCGTCACCCGACGAGCCGCTTCTCGTCCACCACAGGCGAGGGCGAGCGCCGTTCCCCAACGAAGCGATGACGCGCTCGAGACGTCCCGGACTCGCTGCACAGTCGTCGCGTGGACGAGTACTTCGCAGCACTGGAGACGGGGCAGGGCTTCATCGCCCGGCGCGACGTGCTGGCCGTCGGGCTGGACGACCGCTTCATCCGCACCATGCTCCGCACCGGAACCTGGACGCGGGTGCGCAAGGGGGCCTACTGCCCGACCGTGGTCTGGGTGAACCTCGACGCCAACGAGCGACATCGTCGACTCGCCCGAGCGGTCCTGCACTCCCACGGCGATGCGGTGGTGCTCAGCAGGGTGAGCGGCCTGCTGATGCGCGGGGGGTGTGACGTCTGGAGGATCGACCTCTCGAGGGTGCACGTGACACGGCGAGACGGTCGCTCCGGCAGCGTCGAGCGCGACGTGGTCCATCACGAGGGCCCGATCACCGATGACGACATCGAGATCGTGGACGGCCTACCCGTGCTGAAGGAGGCCCGTTGCGTCATCGAGACGATCGCCCGCGCGGGCGTGGAGAGGGGCATGGTCGTCGCCGACTCCGCCCTGCACGCCGGACGAGTGGACGAGGACGACCTCAACGAGGCGCACGCACGCGTCTCGCGTCGCCAGGGCAACCGGACGGTCGACCTGACGCTTCGGCTGGCGGACGGACGCGCCGAGTCCGTCGGCGAGAGCCGGGCGCGCTACGTCTACTGGAGCCAGGGCCTTCCGCGGCCCGAGGTGCAGTACCACGTCTACGACCGGGACGGGATGCTGGTCGGCATCACCGACCTGGCCTGGCCGCGCCGGGGGCTGCTGTTCGAGTTCGACGGGAAGGTCAAGTACGGACGGCTGCTGAAGCCTGGACAGGAGCCCGGCGACGTCGTCTTCGAGGAGAAGAGGCGCGAGGACGCGCTGCGCCGGGCCACTGGCTTCTCCGTCGAACGCGCGACCTGGCAGGAGCTCTCCAACCCCGCGCTCATGGCCCGTCGCGCCCGCCAGCGGATGACCGGCGACCACAGCGCCTGAGCGTGGGCGCCGTCGGTTTCCCTGGGCCCCCAGGGAAACCGGCACACCCCCGCCGTTGCAACACAGGGGGCGTGCACGTTTCGCTGGGCCCCCAGGGAAACCGGCACACCCCCGCCGTTGCAACACAGGGGGCGTGCACGTTTCGCTGGGCCCCCAGGGAAACCGCAGGCACGCCCGAACAGGTCAGTCGCCGAGCTCCTTGCGACGGCGTACGACGTACTCCTGCAGCTCCTCGCGGACGGCGTCGTCGAGCGGCGGGGCGACGTACTCCTCGAGCGTCTTCTGGTAGATCTTCGTGGCCCGGGCGTTCGCGTCGAGGCCGCCGGTGCGCATCCACCGCTCGTAGTTGTCCGACGAGGACAGCATCGGACGGTAGAAGCAGGTGCGGAACCGCTCCATGGTGTGCATGGCGCCGAGGAAGTGACCGCCGTGGCCGACCTCCTGGTGCGCGCCGAAGGCGAGCGAGTCCTCGTCGATCTCCAGCGGCTGGAACTCCGCCTGCATCATCTGGAGGATCTCCACGTCGACGATGAACTTCTCGAAGCCGGCCACCAGGCCGCCCTCGAGCCAGCCCGCGGAGTGCATCACCCAGTTGGTGCCGGCCAGGAACGTCGGCAGCATCGTCATCAGCGCCTCGTAGCCGGCCTGCGCGTCGGCGACCTGCGAGGACGTCAGCCCGCCACCGGAGCGGAACGGCAGGCCGAAGTGCCGGGCGATCTGACCGGTGCACAGCAGCCCGATGCCCGACTCGGGGGTGCCGAACGTCGGCGACCCGGACTGCATGTCGATGTTGGACAGGAACGACCCGAAGATGACCGGGGCGCCGGGGCGGACGAGCTGGGCCAGCGTGATGCCCGACAGCGCCTCGGCGATCTGCTGCACGAGGGCGGCGGGGATCGTGACCGGCGACATCGCGCCCATGAGGATGAACGGCGTCAGCACGCAGGGCTGGCCGGCGGCGGTGTACTCGAACAGCGCCTCCAGCATCCGGGAGTCCCAGCGCAGCGGCGAGTTGCAGTTGATCAGCGAGATCGACACCGGCGTCCGCTCGATGGTCTCCCGACCGCCGAACAGGATCTCGCCCATCGCGATCGTGTCGGCGGCGTTGACGCCGGACACCACGTTGCCCATGTAGACCTTGTCGGTCAGGGTCTGCAGCGCGAACGTCATGTCGAGGTGGCGGGAGTCCAGGGGCGTGTCGTTGGGCTCGCAGATCACGCCACCGGCGGAGTCGAGCACCGGGAAGGACTGCGCCAGCTTGGTGAACCGCTCGAAGTCGTTCATGGTCGCGTCCCGGCGGACGTCGCCCTCACGGACGAACGGCGGCCCGTAGACGGCGCCGAAGGCCATGGAGTCCCCGCCGATGTGGATGCTGTGCTCGGGGTTGCGCGCCTGGACGTCGAACTCGTGCGGCGCCTTGGCGACCTGCTCGAGCACGAACTCGGGGTCGAGGTACACGCACTGGCCCTCGACCTTCTGGCCCGCCTCGCGGAACAGGTCGAGCGCCCGGTCGCTGTCGAACTCCACGCCGACCTCGCTGACCAGGCGCCGCCACCCGGCGTCGAGCTTCGCCATGGCGTCCTCGGAGAGGATCTCGTACCTCGGCATGGTGTTGCGGAACATTGACCAACCTCCACGTGACGCGTTGAACCGGACCCCGACCAGGGCGACGGTCCGCATGCTGCCATGACCGGGGGACCCGGTGTGCGGCAGGCGCTTGACCGGCGCTCGATCAGATCCTAACCTCATCATGTGGGAGTCGGTTCCACATGATGAAACACCCAGCACATCGCGTCGAGCACACCCGAGGACCAGATGGCCAGCACCCCCGGCGGCACCCAGGCCGTCGACCGTGCCGCGGCGCTGATCGACCTCGTGGTGCGCGCTGACGAGCCGGTCAGCTTCACCGAGCTCAGCGACGTCAGCGGCCTGGCCCGGTCCACCACCTCCCGGCTGCTCGCGGCACTCGAGCGCACCGACCTGGTCGAGCGCGACGAGACCGGCGGCTACGTGGCGGGACCGCTGTTCGCGCTGCACGCCGCGGTGCACGACCCCTGGCCCCAGGTCGCCCGGATCGCGCGCCCGGTGCTCGAGGCGGTGGGCGAGCGCACCGGCGAGACCGTCCATCTCGGCGTCCCGCGCGGGACCGGCGTGGTGCACGTCGGCCAGGTCGAGTCGACCTACCTGCTGGCCGCGCGCGACTGGAACCAGGTCGACGTGCCCTCGCACTGCTCGTCGCTGGGCAAGGTGCTCTACGCCTTCGGGCTCCTGCCGATGCCGGAGCGGCGCCTCGAGCGCCGTACCGACCGGACCATCACGACCCTCGAGGCGCTCCGCGAGGAGCTCGACCTCGTCCGCCGCCAGCGCTACGCCGTCAGCATCGACGAGCTCGAGACGGGGCTGAGCGCCATCGCCGCCCCGGTCGAGGGCCGTGACGGCGTGATGTGCGCGATCGGCGTCTCCGGCCCGACCGCCCGGCTGCAGAGCCGTGCGGACCAGCTCGGCCGGCTCCTGATCCAGCAGGCCGACCACCTGTCGGCACTGCTCGGGCGTCCGGCACCCCGGCGCACCCGCACCAGCAACAGCCCCACCGAGGAAGGCGTGGCATGACCCCTGAAGAGATCCTCCAGCGTCTGTACGACGAGACGCTGGTCGGCAACGCACCCGAGGTGCTCGACCTGACCAGGCACGCCCTGGAGCAGAACATGGAGCCCCAGACGCTGCTGTTCGACGCACTGATCCCCTCGCTCGAGGAGGTCGGCGCCCGGTTCGAGCGCGGAGACTTCTTCGTCCCCGAGATGCTCATCGCCGGACGCGCGATGGCCGGCGCCATGGAGGTGCTGCGGCCCCTGCTCGCCGAGACCGGCGTGCAGACCATCGGCAAGTTCCTGATGGGCACCGTCAAGGGCGACGTCCACGACATCGGCAAGAACCTCGTCAACATCATGCTCGAGGGTGCCGGCTTCGAGGTGATCGACCTCGGTGTCCAGGTGGCGCCGGAGAAGTTCGTGTCGAACATCATCGAGCACAAGCCCGACATCGTCGGCTTCTCGGCCTTCCTGACCACCACCATGCCGATGTTCAAGGCCAACATGAACGCGCTGCAGAAGGCGGGCCTGCGCGACGAGGTGATCGTGATGGTCGGCGGGGCACCCGTCACCCAGGAGTACGCCGACGCGGTCGGCGCCGACGGCTACGCGCCGGACGCGTCCGCGACCGTGAAGAAGGCGAAGGACCTGCTCCAGAAGAAGCGCGCGCTGGTGAACGCATGAGCACCAGCACTGCCGAGCTGCTGGAGACGACCCTGCGCGGGACGGGCACCGAGGTGGTCATCGGCCACGGGCGGAGGTTCTGCCTGATCGGCGAGCGGATCAACCCCACCGGTCGCCGCATCTTCCAGGAGCAGCTGCGCGCGGGCGACCTGTCGGCCATCGAGCGCGACGTCAAGGCGCAGGTCGAGGGCGGCGCGGACGTGCTCGACGTGAACATGGGCGTGCCGATGACCGACGAGCCCGAGCTGCTCGCCAAGGCGGTCACCCTCGTGCAGGAGCTCACCGACAAGCCGATCTGCATCGACTCCTCGGTCGTCGAGGCCATCGAGGCCGGTCTGGCCGCCTACCGCGGCCGGGCGCTGGTCAACTCGATCACCGCCGAGGACGACCGGATGGCCGCGATCCTGCCGCTGGTCAAGAAGTACGACGCCGCGATCATCGCGCTGCCCAACGACGCCGAAGAGATCCCCATGGAGGCGGACCGTCGCCTCGAGCTCGTGCAGCACATCGTCGAGGTGGCCACCGGCGAGTACGGCATCGCCAAGCAGGACATCGTCATCGACCCGCTCGCGATGCCCATCGGCGCGGACACCTCGATGGTGACGACCACGCTGGAGACCATGCTCCGGATCCGCGACGGCTACGGCCTCAACATGACGTGCGGCGCCTCCAACGTCTCCTTCGGCATGCCGGACCGGCACACGATCGGCGCCGCGTTCCTGCCGATGGCGATGACCGCCGGTCTGACCAGCGCCATCATGGACGCCCGCTCACCGCAGATCGTGGACGCCGTCAAGGCCGCGGACCTGCTGCTGAACCACGACGAGTGGGGCACGAGCTGGATCGCGAGCCACCGCAAGAAGCAGGCCGCACAAGCCTGATGGACGACGAACAGCGGTCCGGTCCCCCCGACTTCGAGGTGGACTCTCTTCGACGGGAGGGGCTCATCGACCCGCCGGACGGCCCCGGGACGACACCCCACGACGGGTCCGGCCGGGTCGAGCTCTCCTTCTCGCCGTCGGGACGCGAGGTCCGCGTCCCGACGGGGGTCAGCGTCTTCGACGCGGCCAGCTGGAACGGCATCGCGATCGACTCCACGTGCGGGGGGCACGGCACCTGCAAGAAGTGCAAGGTGCAGGTGCTCTCCGGTGACGTCCCCGTGCACCGGCTCGACGCGCGCTCGTTCACCGGCGAGCAGCTGGAGGCCGGCTGGCGGCTGGCGTGCCTGGCGCACGCCTCGGCAGCGCTGAAGGTGGAGGTGCCGCCGCTGACCACGCGGCCGAAGGCGGCCACTCTCGGGGTGGGCCGGCAGGTGATCCTGCGCCCGGCGATCCAGAAGCGCTACGTCGAGCTGACCGAGCCGACGCTCTCCGACCAGCGCACGGACCTCCAGCGGGTGACCGACGCGATCGACGACCTCGAGCTGACCCCCGACCTGCACGTGCTGCGGCGGCTCCCCGGCGTGCTCCGGCAGTCCGACTACAAGCTCACCGCCGTGGTGGTCGACGAGGCGCTCATCGACGTGGAGCCGGGCGACACCACGCAGCGCCGGTTCGCCGTGGCCTTCGACCTCGGCACCACGACGGTCGTCGCGACGCTCATCGACACCGCCACGGGCACGCCCGCCGCGGTCGCGTCGATGCTGAACAAGCAGCAGCCGTTCGGCGGCGACGTGATCACCCGGATCAGCGCCACGATGCTGGACCCCCAGGCGCTGCCCCGGCTGCGGGACCTGGCCCGCGAGACCCTGGTCGAGCTGACCGGCAACGTCCTGGACGAGGCCGGCGTCGCCCCCGAGGAGGTCTACGAGGTCGCGCTCGCCGGCAACGCGACCATGACGGCCCTGGTCCTCGGCATCGACCCGGAGCCCCTGGGCGTGGCACCGTTCGTGATGTCGAGCGCCACCCTGCCCTCGCTGCTGGCCAGCGACCTCGGGCTCGAGCTGCACCCGCGGGCGCGGGCCGTGGTCTTCCCGGCGCTCGGCGCGTACGTCGGGGGCGACATCGTCTCGGGCATGCTCGCGACCGGGATGGACCGCGACAAGCGGGTCCGGCTGTTCATCGACGTGGGCACCAACTGCGAGATCGTGCTGAGCGACGGCGACACCATCGTGTCGACGGCGGCCCCCGCCGGACCGGCCTTCGAGGGCGGCGCGATCCGCTGCGGGATGCGGGCCGCCGACGGGGCCATCGAGGTCGTGCGCATCGACCAGGACATCGAGGGCGGGGTGTCGCTGGGCGTGATCGGCGACGTGGAGCCGCAGGGGCTGTGCGGCTCCGGGCTCGTCGACGTGGTCTCCGAGCTGGTCCGGGCCGGCCTGCTGGACGGCTCCGGGCGCTTCGTCAGCGACGAGCGGGCCAAGGAGACGGCACCCTTCGTCGCCGACCGGCTCACCGCCGTCGGCCAGGAGCGGGTGTTCGTGCTGCACCGCCCGGAGCCGGGCAGCCCCCCCGAGGAGTCGGTCTACCTCTCCCAGCGCGACGTGCGGGAGCTGCAGTTCGCCAAGGGCGCGATCGCCACCGGCTGGACGCTGCTGCTCGAGCAGCTCGGCCTCGCCGCCGCCGACGTGCAGCAGGTGCTGCTCGCGGGGTCCTTCGGCAGCTACCTCTCGCCCGCCGCCGCCGTCCGCATCGGCCTGGTCCCCAAGATCCCGGTGCTGCGCATCGTCTCGGCGGGCAACGTCGCCGGCGAGGGCGCGAAGATGAGCCTGCTGAGCATCCGCGAGCGCGCCGGCGCCCTGGCCCTGCTGGAGGAGGTGGCCTATGTCGAGCTCTCCGACCGCACCGACTTCAACGACCGGTTCGTCGACCTCCTCGCGTTCCCCGGCTGAGCCCCGGATCGGCCTGGTCGCCTGCGGCGCGATCGCCCAGCCGTGCGCCGAGGTGGTCGCCGAGCAGGGCTGGCCGGTCGACGTGGTCCCGCTCCCCCCGCTGCTGCACAACCGTCCCGAGCGCATCGCCGGCGAGGTGGAGCGGCTCGCGCTCGACCTGCGCGAGCGCTACCACGCCGTGGCCGTCGGGTACGCCGACTGCGGCACCTACGGGGCCCTGGACGAGGTGTGCCGGCGGCACGGGCTGGCCCGGCTGGAGGGGCTGCACTGCTACGACGTCTACGGCGGCGCCGAGCGGATGCGGGCGATGTTCGAGAAGCAGGCGGGCACCTACGTGCTCACCGACTTCCTGGTGCGCTCGTTCGACCGCACGGTCGTCGCCGAGCTGGGCCTGGACCGCTACCCCGAGCTGCGCGAGGACTACTTCGGGCACTACACCTCGATGGTGTGGCTGGCGCAGAAGCCGGACCCCGAGCTCCGGGCCGCGGCGCAGCGGGCCGCCGACCGGGTCGGGCTGCCGCTGAGCGTCGTCCCCACCGGGCACACCGGCCTGGAGCGCTCGCTGCGCGACCTGCTGGCCCGCGCCGGCCTCCTCGCGGCTGCCGAGGCTGCGGCGGCGGGGCGGGTCTAGCGGGACGTCGCCGCCGACCCGGCCGCCTCCCGCTCGAACACGGCGACGACGTCCTCGACCGAGAGCCCCTTGGTCTCGGGCAGGAACTTCGCGACGAAGCCGATCGCCAGCAGCGCCAGGGCCGCGAGCAGCACCATCACACCGGCCAGCCCGAACGCGGACTGCATCGCCGGGAACGCCTCGATCAGCGCGAAGTTCGCGATCCAGTTCACCCCGGCCCCGGTGGCCGCGGCCCGGCCCCGGACCGCGGTGGGGAAGACCTCGCCCTGCAGCAGCCATCCGGTGCCGCCGACGCCCATCGCGAAGGAGGCGATGAAGATCGAGAACCCGACCATGACCACGACGACCTTCGGGGTGCCGGTGAGCCAGGCGACGCCCACGGCGGCCACCAGCATGAACACCACCATCCCGGAGTAGCCGATCAGCGCCAGCGGGCGTCGCCCCGCCTTGTCGATGAACCGGAAGCCGAAGTAGGTGGCGACCACGTTGACCGCCCCGAGGATCGCCGCGGAGATGAGGCCGGCGATGGCGGCGTGCACGGCCGTGTCGCCCGGGTGCTTGAACAGGCCGCCGAGCAGCGTCGGGCCGTAGTAGAACGGCACGTTGATGCCGGTGATCTGCTGGAAGACGAAGAACACCGAGATCACCGCGAGGGCCCGCTTGACCCCCGGCGTCCACACGTTGCGCTGCTCGTCGCGGTGCTCGGCCTCGAGGATTCGCTCCGCGGTCCGTCGTACCTGGTCCTCCGACACGTCGACGCCGAGCTTGCCGAGGGCCGTGCGGGTGTCGGCGTAGCGCCCCTGCTGGATCAGCCACCTCGGCGACTCGGGCATCCGGGCGCGCAGGGCGACCGCGACGGCCGCCGGGATCGCGCCGAGGCCGAGGATCAGCCGCCAGTCCAGGGTCCTCGCCGAGCCCGGAGCGACGATGAAGATCAGCAGCGCCAGGAGGTAGGAGACGAGGATGCCGACGGTGATCATCCACTGCTGGATGATGCTCAGCTGCCCGCGGCGCCCCTTGGGCGCGAACTCCGCGATGTAGGCCGTGGCGATGGCCGAGTCGGCGCCGACCGC
Source organism: Nocardioidaceae bacterium (assembly GCA_025927955.1). Lineage (GTDB taxonomy): Bacteria > Actinomycetota > Actinomycetes > Propionibacteriales > Nocardioidaceae > Nocardioides_B. The sequence continues at coordinate 9,050 of JAICKK010000008.1, read as the reverse complement.
GAGGCCGATCAGCGTCCGTGAGGAGATCAGCATCGCGGCGTCGACGGTAAACGCCGACAGGAGCGCGCCGACGGCGTAGATGGCAGCATCTGCCATCAGCAGCGACTTCCGGCCGAACCGGTCGGTCAGCGGTCCGGCCGCCAGCGCGCCGACCGCGGCACCGAGCGAGGCCCCCGCCACCAGGTAGCCGGTCCAGAACGCCGACAGGTGGTAGGGGATGAAGTCGAGGACCGAGCCGATGACGGCCGTGTCGTAGCCGAACAGGAAGCCGCCGATGCAGGCCAGCAGGGCGAGGTACCAGTAGAGCGAGGTCATCGCGGACGAGTCCAGCCCCGCGAGGACGCTCTGCTCCTCCTCCTCGTCCCCCGTCGCGTGCTCGTCCGTCTGTGACACGACAGCCTCTTCTCCGCCGGCAGCAACGCCTCGTCGAGAGATGTTCCCCGGTGCGCAGCTTGCAAACAGCCCGGTGCGCGGCTTGCAAACAGCCCGGTACGACGCGAGCGGCGCCTCCCCGGACCAGGGTCAGCGCCGGCGCCGGTAGAGCAGCACCACGACCACCACCACCACGACCACCACCAGGACCACCGGGTGGCGGAACAGGAACAGCAGCCCGAACAGGTGACCGAACCCGCGGCCGAAGCCGGGGCCACGACGCAGGCGGAGGCGTCTCACGGTGCGGCCCTCTCCGGCGACCGGGCGGGGATGGGTGTGCCGCTTTTGGTGGCCGGTCGCCTCGCCTCCTATCCTCTCTCAAGAGGGCGTGGGGGGGCCCGGCACTGGCGGGTGCCCAGCCACCAGCCGAGCGAGCGTCCGAGCAGAGACTCGAGCAACCATCCGGGCCGTGCCCGAGGGAGGCCTTCATGCGTGTGGCAGTCGCCGGCGGGACCGGCGTCGTAGGCGCCCACACCGTTCGGGCCCTGGCGCGGGCCGGTCACGAGCCGGTCGTCCTGAGCCGCTCGCTCGGGGTCGACGTGGCGAGCGGGCGCGGCCTGGACGAGGCCCTGTCGGGGGTCGAGGCCGTGGTCGACGTGACCAACGTCTCGGCGTTCACCCGACGCGCGTCCGTCGGGTTCTTCACCGACGGCACCCGGCACCTCCTGGACGCCGGCGAACGGGCCGGCGTGCGTCACCACGTCGCGCTCTCCATCGTCGGCGTCGACCGGGTGGACAGCGGCTACTACGCCGGGAAGCGGCGCCAGGAGGAGCTCGTGCGGTCCGGTCCGCTGCCCTGGACGCTGCTGCGGGCCACCCAGTTCCACGAGTTCGCCGGCCAGCTGCTGTCGCGGATCAGCGGGCCGCTCGCGCTCGTGCCGCGGATGCGGGTGCAGCCGGTGGCCGCGGCCGAGGTCGGCGAGCGGCTGGCCGGGCTCGCCACGGCGCCTCCCGCCGGGCTCGCCCCGGAGCTGGCCGGCCCGGAGGTGCACGAGCTCGTCGACCTGGCCCGTGCGGTGGCCGCACGCACCGGCCGCCGGCGCTGGGTGGTCCCCGTCCGGGTGCCCGGCCGGGCCGGACGCGCCATGGCCGCCGGTGCCCTGCTGCCATCGGGTGCGGGCACCCCCGGCGGCTCCGGCGAGGGCCCCCCGACGTCGGGCCCCCTGACGTCGGGACCTGTGATGTTGGGCACCGTGACGTTCGGCGAGTGGCTGGCGGCTGCGGACCTCTCGTGACCAGACGTGGAAGAGGACGACCGAGGACGTCGTCCGCGACGTACCTGCCCGGCCTGCTGGGCACGGCCGTGGTCGCCGTGCTGTGCAACCTGGTGCTCGAGCTCACGCCGCTGACCGCCACCTACCACCAGGCCTGGCACCACCGTCCGGCGGCGTACTTCGTGCTGTTCGCCCTCGGCAGCCTGGTCGTCTGGCTGGTCGTCGGCCTGGTCCACGCGGTCACCGGTCGGCTGTCGCTGACCGTCGCCGTCTCCGCGTGTGTGACCGCGGCCATGGCCTACGCCGACTACAACAAGCTCCGCGTCCGTCGCGAGCCGATCTACCCCGCCGACATGCGGTTCACCGGCGACATCGGGTTCCTCATCGACATGGTGGGCGTGCCGACGGTCGTGGTGCTGACCGTGAGCTTCGTCGTGGTGGCGGTGCTCGGGTTCCTGGCCGTACGCGCCCTGTCCCGGAGGTTCCCCGCCCGCCGCGTGCGGGAGCGGGGCAGCCGCGGCCGCCGCCTCGCGCTCCGTGCGCTGACAGCGACGCTGTGCCTGGTGGCGCTGGCCTACCTGTCCCACTTCAACAGCCCTCGCAACGCCGCACGAGCCGCCTACGACGCCCTGGGCGCCCAGTGGCGCCCGTACAGCCAGCAGCGCAACTACCTGACCAACGGCTTCGTGGGCGGGTTCCTCTACAACGTCGACATCCCGCCCCGGCCGGCGCCGGCCGGGTACAGCCGGGCCGAGATGGGCCGCATCGTCGCGAGGTACCGGGAGGCCGCCGACCGGATCAACCGCACGCGCGACCCCCGCGGGCTCTCGGACGTCAACGTGGTGATGGTCCTCAGCGAGTCCTTCAGCGACCCCGAGGCGCTCGCCGGTGTGCACGTCGGCCGCGACCCGATCCCCTACACCCGGCGGCTGATGAGGCACACCACCTCCGGCTGGATGCGCGCCCAGGACATCGGGGGCGGCACCGCGAACATGGAGTTCGAGGCGCTCACCGGCATGTCGCTGTCCCTGCTCCCCCCGCAGATGGAGGTGCCCTACCAGGAGCTGGTGCCGCGCTACCACTCCTTCCCCTCGGTCGTGCGCTGGCTGGAGCACGACGGCCACCGCGCGGTGGCCATCCACCCGTACACCACGCAGATGTACCGGCGCAGCGACGTGTACCGCAGCTTCGGCTTCGAGAGGTTCATCCACGACACGACCATGCACGAGGCCCACCGGATCGGGCACGACGGCTACATCTCCGACGCGTCGGCCTTCCACGAGGTCGAGCGCACCCTGCGCCGCGAGCGCAGGCCGGTGTTCGTGAACCTGGTGACCATGCAGAACCACATGCCCTACGCCGGCCGCTACGACGCGCCGCTCTCGGTCCGGGGCCCCGACGGCCAGCCGCTGCCCGACGTGGGCCAGTACGCCCGTGGGCTGACCTACACCGACCGGGCGCTGCACCAGCTCATCGACAGCCTGCGCTCGTCCTCGGAGAAGACGGTCGTCGTCTTCTACGGCGACCACCTTCCCGGCAGCTATCCCGACTCGGTCTTCGCCGCGAACGGTGACCGGACCATGCACCAGACGCCCTTCTTCGTCTGGGCCAACTTCCCCGGCCCCACGTCCCCGCAGCCGACGACCAGCCCGGCCCACTTCATGGACCTCGCGCTGCAGCGCGCGAACGCGACCGTCCCGCCGTACTACGCGCTGCTGCAGGAGCTGCGCCACGCGGTGCCCACCATGGAGGACGGGACCCTGCTCGACGCGCGAGGTCACCGGCTGGACCCCCACCGGCTACCGGCGCGCACCGCCCGGCTGCTGCACGACTACCGGATGGTGCAGTACGACCTGTCCGTCGGCCACCGCTACGGCGAGCGCGGGCTGTTCAGCACGGGGAGGTGAGGCGGCTCAGCCGCGGGACCCGACCGCCGTGAGCCGGTCGAGGTACTCCCGTCGCCAGGCCTCGGTCTCGGCCACCTGGTTGAACGTGTAGACGTGCAGGCCGGTGACCAGCGCCTCGGGGCGAGCCAGCACCGGCGCACACTGCTCGAGGAACCGCTCCCCGGTGAAGCCGCCCGGCGCCGCCAGCCGGGCGAACGTGCCCTTGTGCTTGGCCAGGAAGCGGGTGGAGTCGCCGACGCCGATCTTGGTCGCCATCGAGAGCAGCTTGGCGCGGTCGATCGGGCCCGGGATGCCGAGCAGCATCGGGATGGTGACGCCCCTGGCCCGCAGCCGGTCCACCCACGAGCCGATGACGGCCGGGTCGAAGCTGAGGTTGCTCACGATGTGGGTGGCGTGCTGGCGCTTGTCCCACATGGACTGGATCGTGAGGTCGTCGCTGATGGTCGGGTGCGACTCGGGGTAGCCGGTGATGCCGACCTCGGCGAACGGCCGCCCGAGCTCGGTGAGGTCCGCCAGCAGGTCGAGGGCGGCCGTGTAGGACCCCGCGGGCGGGTCCTGGTCACCGCCGGGCACGAACACCGTCGTGACGCCGGCCTCCCGCATCCGGGCGCAGATCTCGCTCAGCTCGGCTCGGCCGCTGACCATCCGCGCCGCGAGGTGGGGTACGGCGTGGTAGCCGGCCCGCGCGAGCCGCTCGGTCAGTGACAGCGTCGCCTCGATGCCCTTGGCCGGCGAGGCCGTCACCGTGACCGTGCGGTCCCGGGACAGGTGCTCGAGCACCTTGTCCTCGATGGAGCCGGTGGGGAGCACCTCGTAGCGAGCCGAGGACACCATGTCGGCCAGGAAGGCCGCGAACTTTCTTCCGCTGTTGCGCAAGGAGCAACTCATTTCGCGATACGCAATTGGTGGCCCGAGCGTATCGCCGCGGGCGGGCGCGCCACAAGGACTCGCCCGCGACGCAGGCGCAGGACGCTGCGAGCCTCGTCAGCCGCCGCCCGAGCAGGCCGCGGTGGTGCGGGTCCGGCGTCAGTCCGTGGTCAACCGGAGCAGCGAGTGCTGGACCTTGTCCTTGTCCACCCAGCCGCTGACGCCGAGGGCGTCGAGGGGTGCGATGTTCGCCTTGACGTCGGGGTCGCCGTCGGACAGCTCGTCCGCCAGCCGTTGCGCCCACCCGTTGCCCGCGTCGAAGCTCACGAACAGCACCGCGCCGGCGCGGGTCGGCTCGGGGACCGCCGCCTCGAACGAGGGAGACGACCCGAGGTCACCGCTCTGCAACAGCGTTCGGAGGTAGGCACCGTCGGTTCCGACCACCACGGTGTCGCCCCGGCTGTGCACCTTCACGATGTCGCCCGAGGCGCCGGCCGCGGCCTCGAGCCTGGCGATGACTGCCCTGATCCTCTCGGCGTCGCCCTTGATCCGGATCCCGGCGGCCACCCGCGACGGGTCGGGCGAGCTCGCCAGCGCGTGGAGGTCGGTGCTGGAGTCCACCGAGACGCTCAGCCCGTCTCCGAGCAGCGTCTCGATGTCCTGGGGAAGCCTCAGACCGGTCTGCTGCTCCGCCTGCGACAGCGCCGAGTCGACCTCGCCGGCGCCGAGCGTGCTGCGGAGCTGGTCGACGTACCCGTTCAGCCAGCCCTTCTGGAACGACAGGGACAGCACCGCGGCCGTCGACGCGGGCAGCGACCGCACGTCGGGTCCCCGACCGGTGCCGACCGGACCTCCAGCCGGGCCCAGACCCTTGGCCTGGAGCTCCGCCTCCACCGCACCGTCCTTGAACCGCAGGACACCGGCGGCGCCACCGAAGTCCTTGAACGCGCTGGCGAGCTGCCTGTCCTCCGGTGCTGCGGCACCGCTCGCGCCGCGGCCGCCCCACCCGCTCTGCGACCGCAGGACCACATCCACGGCGTTCCGGGCGGCGTACATCGTGAGGATCCCCGGGTCACCCGTGCGGGTCATCCAGGTCTCGAACCCGGGGTCGTCCTGCAGGGGGGCAGCCGTCGCGGCCCTCGCCATCGCGTCCACCTCGGGCTGCCGCTCGCCGAGCAGCATGTAGTCGCCGACGTACGCCACCGCGGTCGGGTCGCCGGAGCGCTCACAGCTGCTCAGCCTGCTGGCGCCGGCCCTGGCCTTGTCCTGGTCACGGACCTGGAGCGCGACGAGCGGGACGATCCTGTGGTGCGCCGCAGGGACAGCGGCCAGCGCGACCCTGTCACCGATCCACGGCTCCACGTCGCGCTGGTAGCTCAGCTGCGAACAGTGCCCCTCCTTGTCGATCTCGTCGAAGATCCGTCGGCGCACGTCGTCCCGGCTGCCGAGCCTGATCGCCTTCCTGAGCGCCGGGAACTTGCGGATGATCTTGATGGCCTCGATCTTCTGGGAGGCCGACGGGTCGAGGTCCAGGCTCACGTAGCCGATCGCGCTCGCGGGGATCGCGCTCGCCGGGGAGCTGCCGCCGGCGAACAGCTGGACGGCCCCGTAGGCCCCGGCACCCATCGCGGCGAGCACGGCGACCGCGGCCGCGGCGAAGATGCCGGCGCGCCGCCCGCCACCGGACCGCCGCGGCGCGGACGGGTCGGGGCCGAGGTACTCGGGCTGGGCAGCGGTGTGGTCGGACATGGTTCCCCCAGGATCGACCGGGGGCTCCCGGCCGGACGACATGCGAGCCTCAAGCCTAGAAGGTGCGCCGCTCCGGCGGGGCGGATTCGGCAGGCTGCCCGCCCACGTCGGCGCGGGGCACCGCCGCGCCGGAGCGGTCGGGGCCCAACAGCACCAGCAAGGCGCCCACCAGCACGCCGAACGGCCAGCCCAGGTAGACCACGAAGGTGTCCACCCGCAGCCGCTGGGGCACGTGGGCGCCGACCTTCGCCGCGCTCAGCAGCGGCTGGGGGTCGCCGGGCCCGAGAAGGTGGCCGACCCAGGCCATCACCGCTGCGGCGAGGCAGCATCCGACCAGCAGCAGCCCGACGCCCAGCAGCGGTGCGCGGGGACGCCAGCGCAGGACGGTGACGCCGGAGAGCAGGCCGGCCACGAGCGCGATCACGACGTACCAGCCGTCGCGGGCGAACTGCTGGCCGAGCTCGACCTCCCCCATCACGGCACCCTTGGCGAGCTTGGTGAACAGCGCCGGTGTGACCACCTGGGACCACACCACACCGCACACCGCGCCGAGCACCAGCAGGGCGCCGAGGACCACGACGGCCTCCTGCAGCGGCCGGGAGGCGCGTCCGCCGGACCGGTCCGCCCGGGCACCGGCCTCGGCAGCGGGGGCGCCGGAGCGTCGCATCAGCCGGCGAGGCAGTTCGGCCCCAGCAGCGCCTTGAGGTCGGCGAACAGGGCCGGGCTCGCGGCCACGCGCAGCCGGTCGTCGACCCTCATCACCGTCGTGGAGGTCCTGGTCATCAGTCGCAACCGTACTTCGCAGGTCCCGGGATGGGTGCCCAGGACCTCCTTGAGCTGCTCGACCACGGGCATCGTGCACCGGGTCGAGGGCATGCTGACCACCACGGGGCCCGAGGGTCCCTCGGTGACGTCGGGCACCGTCACCTCCTGGCCGTGCAGCTCGGGCTGGTCCTTCGAGCGCGAGAGCCGGCCCTTGACGGTGACGATCGCGTCCTCGTTGAGCAGCGTGCTCGCGAGCTGGTAGGTGCTCGGGAACAGCAGCACGTCGATGCCGCCCTCGAGGTCCTCCAGCGTGAGCATCGCCCAGGCATCGCCGCGCTTGGTGATCTTGCGCTGCACGGAGGTGATCAGTCCGGAGACCGTCACGGTGGACCCGTCCGGGCGGTCCTCGTCGAGGAGCAGCTGGCCGATGGTGCAGTCGGTGCCGACGGAGAGGATGTGCTCGAGCCCCATCAGCGGGTGGTCGGAGACGTAGAGCCCCAGCATCTCCCGCTCGTGACCGAGCAGCGTCTGCTTGTCCCAGTCGTCGATGCCGGGGACCGCGATGGTGATCCCGAGCGCACCGCCGGCGTCGTCGTCGAACGCGCCGAACAGCGAGTCCTGCCCGATGGCCTCGTTGCGCTTGATGTCGGCGTACTGGTCGACCGCGGTCTCGTGGATGGTCACCAGCGCACGGCGGCGGTGGCCCAGGGAGTCGAAGGCCCCGGCCTTGATCAGGGACTCCACGACGCGCTTGTTGCACACCAGCGTCGGCACCTTGCCCATGAAGTCCGCGAAGTCCGCGAACCGGCCCTGCTCGCGCCGGGAGGCCACGATGGCGTCGACGACGTGGATGCCGACGTTGCGGACCGCGGAGAGACCGAAGCGGATGTCGCTGCCGACCGGGGTGAAGGTCGCCTCGGACTCGTTGACGTCGGGCGGCAGCACCTTGATGCCCATCCGGCGGCACTCGTTGAGGTAGACGGCCATCTTGTCCTTGTCGTCCTTGACGGAGGTGAGGACCGCTGCCATGTACTCGCTGGGGTAGTTCGCCTTGAGGTAGGCCGTCCAGTAGGAGACCAGGCCGTAGGCCGCCGAGTGCGCCTTGTTGAAGGCGTAGTCGGAGAACGGCAGCAGGATGTCCCACAGCGTCTGCACGGCGCTCATCGAGTAGCCGCGCTCGGTCATGCCGTTGGAGAACGCCTCGAACTGCTTGTCGAGCTCGGCCTTCTTCTTCTTGCCCATGGCCCGGCGCAGCAGGTCCGCCTGCCCGAGGGAGTAGCCGGCGAGCTTCTGGGCGATCGCCATGACCTGCTCCTGGTAGACGATCAGGCCGTAGGTCTCCCCCAGGATGTCGGCGAGCGGCTCGGCCAGCTCCGGGTGGATCGGGGTGACCTCCTCCCGGCCGTTCTTGCGCCGGGCGTACTTGTTGTGCGAGTCGGCACCCATCGGCCCGGGCCGGTAGAGGGCACCCACGGCGGAGATGTCCTCGAAGGTGTCCGGACGCATGCTCCGCAGCAGCGCGCGCATCGGCCCGCCGTCGAGCTGGAAGACCCCGAGCGTGTCGCCGCGCGAGAGCAGCCGGTAGGTCGGCTCGTCGTCGAGCAGAAGGTCCTCCAGGACCACCTTCTCGCCCCGGTTGTTGGTGATGTTGATCAGCGCGTCGTCGAGGATCGTCAGGTTGCGCAGGCCCAGGAAGTCCATCTTGATCAGGCCCAGGCGCTCGCACGTCGGGTAGTCGAACTGGGTGATGATCGCGCCGTCCTGCTCGCGCTTCATCACCGGGATGACGTCCTGCAGCGGAGCGCTGGACATGATCACGCCGGCGGCGTGGACGCCCCACTGGCGCTTGAGGCCCTCGATGCCGATGGCGGTGTCGACCACCTTGGTGACGTCCGCGTCGCTCTCGTAGAGCGAGCGGAACTCCCCGCCCTCGCCGTACCGGGCGTGGTCCTTGTCGAAGATGTCGCGCAGCGGGACGTCCTTGCCCATGACGGCAGCCGGCATCGCCTTGGTGATCCGGTCACCCATCGCGAACGGGTAGCCCAGGATCCGGGAGGAGTCCTTGACCGCCTGCTTGGCCTTGATGGTGCCGTAGGTGACGATCATCGACACCCGG
>JAICKK010000041.1 GCA_025927955.1 Nocardioidaceae bacterium | reverse complement strand
TCCGCGTCGTTGGTTGAGGTGCGAGCCGCTATGCGAGCCTCGAAACCACGGTCGGGTCTGCGCGCCGGTGCGGATGGTTTCGAGGCCCTCCCCCAGGGGGCTCGGGCACCTCAACCAGCGTGGGCTCGAGCACCTCAACCAGCGCGGGCTCGGGCACCTCAGCCGGCGGTGGCGAGGCGGGCGGCGAGGGCGAGCCCGGCGAGGCCGACCACCCACCGCATCACCGCCGGGGGGACCCGGCGTACCACTGCCGGGCCGAACCAGCCGCCCGCGATGCAGCCGACCAGCAGCGGCGGCACGGCCGTCCAGTCGACCGGGGCGCGGGTCGCGAAGATGACGGCGGCGGTGGCGTTGGCGATCCCCAGCAGCAGGTTCTTCACCGCGTTCGACACCGGCAGCGACCGGTCGGTCCGGGACAGCAGCACGCCCAGCAGCAGCACCCCGGCCGCGGCGCCGAAGTACCCGCCGTACACGCAGCACAGCAGGACGAGCACGTCGACTCCGCCACCGCCGTCGGGGCGGCGAGCCGCGGTCGCCGCGTGGTGCAGCCGCCGTAGCCGCGGGCTGAGCAGGAGCAGCACGCTGGCCAGCGCGACCAGGAACGGCACCACCTTCTCGAAGCTGCCGGGTGGGCCGAGGAGCAGCGCCAGCGCCCCCAGCGCCCCGCCGGCGACCGCGACGGGGGCGCGCCGGCGTACCAGCGGCCCCAGCCCCGTGAGCTCCGGCCGGCTCCCGGAGACCGAGCCGATGCTGCTGCCGATCAGCCCGACGGTGTTGGTGACGTTGGCGCTCACCGGCGAGAGCCCGACCAGCAGCAGCGCCGGGTAGGACACCAGCGAGGCCAGCCCGGCGGTGGACCCCACGACGCCAGCGCCCACCCCGGCGACCAGCAGCAGTGCCATCCGCCCGAGGTCCACGTGGTGCGACTGTACGTGTCCCGTCGAGCGGTCAGCGTCCGCCCGCCACGCGCAGCGTCGCCCCGGTCGCGTAGGGGCATTCGTCACCGAGCAGCCACGCGATCGCCTCCGCGACCTCCTCGGGCGCACCGGCCCGGCCCATCGGCACCGTCGGCGCGACCCGCTCGAGCCGACCGGGGTCGCCCGCCGCGGCGTGGATGCCGGTGCGGACGATCCCCGGAGCGACGCCGTTGACACGGATGCCGCGCGCGGCGACCTCGACAGCCAGCCCTCGGGTCAGCGCGTCGACGCCCGCCTTGGCCGCGGCGTAGTGGACGTACTCGTGGGCCGCCCCGAGCGTGGCCGCTGCCGAGGAGACGTTGACGATCGCGCCGCCCCCCACGAGCTGCCGTACGGCGCGGCGCGCGACGAGGATCGCAGCGGTGAGGTTGAGATCGACGACGCGGCGGACCACCTCCGCCGGGGTGTCCGCGAGGTCGCCCACGTGGAGCGTCGCGCCTGCGCTGTTGACCACACCGGTGACCTGCCCGTCGAGCGCGGCCGCCTCGAAGAGCGCGTCGATGTGCTCGTCCTGGGTCAGGTCGCCTCTCACGAGGCGGCAGGAGACGCCGGATGCGCGGGTACGACGGGCGACGGCCTGTGCGGCCTCGTCGTCGCGGGCGTAGCCCAGCACGAGGTCGTGGCCGCCGGCTGCCAGCCGGAGGGCCGTCGCGGCGCCGATCCCGCGGCTGCCGCCCGTGACGACGGTCAGTCGCCTCACAGCCAGTCCACCTCCGCGCTGGTCGCTCCGCCGGAGAGCGTGGCGTAGCCGGGGCCGCGGTCGAAGAACGGCTGGTCGCCGCGACCTGCCCGCATCGAGGCACGCAGGTGGTCGCTCTCCTCGACGTGCACGCGCGGGTCGTCGCCGGGTCCGGTGACCACCGTGCCGTAGTCCTCGCGTGCCCCGGTCCTCGAGACCTTGCCCCACAGCACGTCGCGCACCACCTCGTCGTACGGGCGGGTCAGCGGGTCGCCCCACCCTCCGCCGCCCGTCGTACGGATCCTGATCACCTCGCCGGCACGGACCGGCTCGGCGTCGGCGAGCGCGTCGACCTCCCGCTCCCCCGGACCGCCCGGGTCCACGGTGACCTGGAACGGCCGGCCCGCCCGGCCGCCCCTGACGCCCCAGCAGGACAGGATGGAGCGGTCCGCGATGGACATGAAGTGCGCGTCGGCGAGCATCCGCAGGTGCTTCTCGTAGCCGAGCCCGCCACGGTGCCGGCCGGCCCCGCCGCTGTCGACGGCGAGCCCGAGGCGCTCGACCACGAACGGGAAGCGGGACTCGGAGAACTCCGTGGGCAGGTTCCGCGAGTCCGGCACCACGTGGACGGTGTCCTCGCCGTCGGCGTAGTAGCGGCCGCCGGAGCCGCCGCCGAGGACCTCGCGCATGAGGTACGGCGCGCCGTCGAGCCCGGTGCCGTAGACGCCGGTGTAGCGGATCGTCTCCTGGTCGGCGGGCACCCGCCCGTCCACGGCCTTGGCGAGCGCCCCGGCGAGGACGCCGAGCAGCCGCAGGATCACGAACGTGCGCGCGTTCGTCGGCGCCGGGAACACCGGGGTGAGCAGCGTCCCGGGCGGTGGGAAGCGCATCTCGATCAGGGGGACCACGCCCTCGTTGACGTCGAGCTGCGCCATCCGCTCGGGCGTGTCGGCCAGGTTCCGCAGGACCGGCGCCAGCCACTTCTTGAGGAAGTTGCCGTCCGCGTAGTCGCCGCAGTGGTTGATCGGCCCGCGGGCCTGCGGGCCGGTGCCGGCGAAGTCGAGCACCAGCCGCTCGCCGTCGGGGTCCCCGGCCGAGGTACGGGTCAGGGAGATCCGCTGCGTGTGCAGGCGGGGCGGGTCGACGCCGTCGTGCTCGGCGTAGTCCTCGAAGGTGTACGTGCCCACCGGGATCCGGGAGAGCACCTCGCGGCGGAACGTCTCCGTGGTCTGGTCGAGGATCGCCTGGAAGCAGGCCTCCACGGTGGGTGTGCCGTACCGCTCGAACAGCTCGGCCATCCGCCGGGCACCCATCAGGCAGGCCGAGCACTCGGCGTCCAGGTCGGCGGCCAGGGACTCCGGCATCCGCGAGTTGCGGGTCATGATCCGCAGCGCCGCCTTGTTGGGCACGCCCCGGTCCCACAGCCGGATCGGCGGGACCATCAGCCCCTCCTCGAAGACGCTGGTCGCGCCGCTGGGCATCGACCCCGGCACGGCGCCGCCGATGTCGTCGTGATGGCCGAATGCCTGCACGAACGCCACGACCCGGTCCTCGACGAACACCGGCGCGGTCACGCACAGGTCGGGCAGGTGCCCGATCCCGCCCTCGGAGAGGTAGACGTCGTTGTGGAAGAACACGTCACCCGGGCGCATCGTCTCGATCGGGAAGTCGCGGACGACCGGGTGCACCAGCGCCGAGTAGGAGCGCCCGGTCAGCTTGCGCAGCCGGCGGTCGTGGATCCCGGCCCGGTAGTCGTGGGCGTCCCGGATCATCGGCGAGCGGGAGGTGCGCCCGATCGCGGTCTCGACCTGCATCTCGACCGAGGCGAGGTAGCCCGCGACGATCTCGACCAGGACCGGGTCGGCCTCGGGGCCGGTGTCGCGGCCGCTCCTCAGTTGAGCCGGCCGGTGCGGACCACTCATGGCTCTCCTCTGGGCGATCGCCGCCAGCGCACCGCTCCGTCGTCGACGGCGACGCTTCCGGTCCAGGCGCCAGGCTATGCCGAGATGCCTCGGCGGCGGTGACGGCCACGCGGACAGGGCGCGGTCGGTGGCGGTCGGCCACCGGGGATCGACAGTAGGGCGAGGGATCTCAGCGGGGCGTCACCCGCTGGTCACCTGGGAGCGGTCCCGGGCGGCTGGACGCTGATCCTCCCGGCCACCGGGACCGGCGGCTGCGGCCGCGCGGAGGTGGGCCCTCCCCGGGGCGCTCCCGGCGTCGAGCCGCTGGGACATCCAGGCGAACGCCGCCGGAAGCTCCCTCCCCCAGGTGGAGAAGTTGTGCGCCCCGCCGGAGACGACCGTCTTGTCGATCCGCATCGGGGCCCGGACCAGGGAGACGAACCGCAGGGTGTTGCTGATCCCGTACGGGTCGAGCTCGGCGGTTCCGGTCGTGGCCAGCAGGGAGATCGGCGGTGCCGGCAGGTGCGTGATCCGCCAGTCGAGGTTGTTCATCGCCCGCACCGCGGCCGACCCGCCCCAGAGCTGGCCGGTGGCCCGGGTCTGGTAGTCGGTGTAGTAGCCGGACAGCGAGACGGCCACCGGGAACTGGTAGGGCGCGGTCATCGCCATCTTCGCCGCACAGTAGCCGCCGGTCGAGTAGCCGATCACGCCCCAGTGCTGGGGCTGGACCCTCAGGAGACCTGCCACCTCGTGGGGGACGTCCTGGGTGAAGTAGCTCAGCGCCTGAGGTCCCCCGGGGACGTCGGTGCACTGGGTGTCGCGCGGGAACACCGGGTTCGGCGTGGTGATCACCATGACCGCCGGACGAGCCGTGCCGGCCCGGACGTCGCGCTCGAGCGCCGCGGAGTAGTGCAGCGCGTGGGTGATGGAACGGGTGGTCGACGGGTAGCCGGTCAGCGCGAGGATGGCCGGGAAGCGGTGGTGGGCCCACCGGTGCTGGAAGTACTCGGGCGGCTCGTAGATCAACGCCCTCTCCTGCAGGCCCGTGGTGGCACCGCCGATCGTGACCGGCAGCACGCGGCCGACGCGCGACCAGTCCGCTCGCTGCACCCGGACCGCTCGGCCGAACCGCGCCCGGGTGATCGCCGGCGTGACATGGGCCATGTGGGTCCGAGAACCGGTCACCGAGACGATGTGACCGGTGTGGTGGGTCTTCCCCAGCAGGTCGGACCAGGACCCGTAGAAGTAGCCGGAGTCGTTGACCGAGAGGGCCACGAAGGACACGGCGAGGACCTGGCTCACGACCATGAGCCCGATCCGGCCGGCCACGGTGGCGATCGAGCGACGCCCCAGCCGGCGCCACGCGACGATGGTGAGCACCGGAACCAGGCCGGCGAGGACGCCGACCAGGACCAGCAGCGGTGACCCTGTCAGGGACACGGGCCCTCCTTCGGGCGGAACCGTCGACAGGTCCCACGATCCCCTCGCGGGCTGAACCCAGCCTGACCGTTCGCCCAGGGGCCGAGAAGAATCCCGGACGCCTCGACGACGGGGTACGGCGGCCGGCGGCTGAGCGCCCGGGGAGCGTCGGGAGCGGTGGCCCCTACGTCGACCTGCGCACCACCAGGTTGCCCTGCTCGTCCACGCGAGCACGGAAGCCGGGGTGCACCGGCACCGTCGAGCTGAACTCCTCCAGCACCGCGGGCCCGTCCACCTCGTCGCCGGCGCCGAGACGGGCCCGGTCGTAGACGTCGGTCCGGACCCAGTCGTCGAAGTACACGCGCCGGCTGCCGGTGCGGGCGCGCACGGCTCCCGCGCCGGAGGGCACCCGACGCGGGGCCGGCCTGCGGATCGGGCCGATGCCGGTCACCCGGAGGTTGACCCACTCCACCTCCTGCCGCGGGTCGCGCCGGTTGTCGTAGCCGTACAGCGCGCGGTGCTGGTCGTGGAACGCGTCGGCGACGGACGCGCCCAGCTCGGCGGTGAGCCGCCCGGCGGGAACGTCGACGCGCACCTCGTAGGCCTGCCCGAAGTAGCGCAGGTCCGCGGTGCGCACGAACACCCGCTCCTGGTCGGGGAACCCCTCACGGGCGAGCGCCGCATCGGCCCGGGCGGTCAGCCCGTCGTACCACGCCTGCAGCCGGACCGGCTCCAGCGCCGACGCCCTCGTGACGGCGGTCTGCACGTAGTCGTTGCGGACGTCGACGGTGAGCAGGCCGTACGCCGAGACGTTGCCCGGGTCACGCGGCACGAGCACGCCTTGCAGGCCGAGGATGTCCACGAGCCGACAGGCGAGCAGGGACCCCGAGCCGCCGAACGTCACGAGCGTGAAGTCGCGAACGTCGAGGCCGCGCCGGACGGTCACCTGGCGCAGGGCGTTCGCCTGGTTCCACGCGGACACCTCGAGGATCCCGGCGGCGCACGCCTCGGGCGCCAGCCGCAGCTCGGCGGCGAGGGTGTGGATCCCTCGGCTCGCGAGGTCGACGTCGAGCGGCACCTCGCCGCCGAGCAGGTGCGGCGGGATCCGGGCGAGCAGCACGTGCGCGTCGGTGACGGTCGGCCGGTCACCCCCCGTGCCGTAGCACATGGGACCCGGGTCCGCGCCGGCGCTGTGCGGCCCGACCTTGAGGGTGCCCTCCGGCGAGAGCCAGGCCACGGACCCGCCACCCGCGCCGACGCTCACCACGTCGATCATCGGGATCTTGCTGGGGTACGCCCCGATGCTGCCCTCGGTGGTCAGCGCCGGGCGCCCGTCCACGACGACGGTCACGTCGGTCGACGTCCCGCCGCCGTCGAGCGTGACCACCTGGGAGAACCCGGCCGCCTCCGCCACCACCGCAGCGCCCAGCGCGCCCGCCGCGGGCCCGCTGAGCACGGTCGTGATCGGCTGGTCGACGACCTCCTGCGCGGACCCCACACCGCCGTTGGACCGCATCACGTAGAACGGCACCCCATCCGGACCCGTCCGCGCTCTCGACGGCGTGCCGGGCGTCGTGGTCGCCGACGAGTCGTGGAGGGTGGCGAGCCGGGCCGCGATCGCGCTGACGTAGCGGCGGATCCCCGGCTTCACGGCCGCGTCGACGAGGGTGGTCACCGCGCGCTCGTACTCGCGGTACTCGCGCAGCACCTCGCTCGAGATCGACACGACCGCGCCCGGGTGCTCGCGCGCCAGCACCTCACGCATCGCGCGCTCGTGCCGGTCGTCGACGTACGAGTGCAGGAAGCAGACGCCGATGGTGTCGATGCCCCGGGCGCGGTACCAGCGCGCCACCTCGACCGCCTGCGCCTCGTCGAAGGGCCGGATCTGCGAGCCGTCGAAGGCCATCCGGCCGCCGACGGTGCGCACCCGGTCCACCGGCACGATGCGGTCCGGCTTGACCCAGAAGTAGGAGTTGCCGTAGCCGTCGGGCACCGACTGGCGGGCGATCTCCAGCAGGAACTCGTAGCCCTCGTTGGTGATGAGCCCCAGCTCGCCGACCCGGCCCTCGAGCAGCTGGTTGGTGGCCACGGTCGTGCCGTGGCTGACCGCGGTGACCGCCTCGCCGTCGAGGCCGAGCAGGTCCAGCACCTTGCGGATCCCGGCCATGAACGCCAGGGACGGGTCGGCGGGCGTCGACGGCGTCTTGGTCGCGACCACCTCCCCGGTGTCCTCGTCGACCGCGACCACGTCGGTGAACGTCCCGCCGGTGTCGATGCCGATGCGCGTCCTGCCGCTCACGGCACCGACCGGAGGCTCGGGCGGCGCTCCCCCACGCGGGTCGCCCGCTCGAAGGCGTGCGCGAGCTCCAGCAGCCGTCGTTCGGAGCGGTGCGGTCCCACCAGCTGGAGGCCGACCGGCCAGCCCTCGGCGGTGAAACCGGCGGGGACCGAGATCGCCGGGCAGCCGGTGACCGTGATCAGGTAGGCCGACCTCATCCAGTCCAGGTAGGTCTGCTGCGGCTCACCGTTGATGGTGGCGGGGTACTCCTCCTCGGCGCTGAACGGCGGCACCTGGCTGACCGGCAGGGCGAGCAGGTCGTGGTCGGTGAAGAACGCCCGCATCCGGTCGTGGACCGACGTCAGCTGCTGGTAGGCGCGCGCGACGTCCTCCCCCGTCAGGTCCGCGCCCGCCATGATGTTGTCGCGCAGCGACGCCTTGAAGTCGCCGGGGCGCTTGTCGAGCAGGGTCCTGAACCGGTGGTGGAAGACCCACGCGCGCAGCGTCCGGAACGCCGCGTCGGCGCTGTGCAGCACCGGGTACGCGTCGGTGACGGTGGCACCCTGCGACTCGAGCACCGCCGCCTGCGCCGCCACCACCTCCGCGACCGCGTGGTCCACCGTGATGGCGCCGCCGAGGTCGACCGACAGGGCCACGCGTACGGCGGACAGGTCGGTGTGGCCCAGCGGCGGCGCGAACGACGCGCCGGGAGCCTCCAGGGACAGCGGCGCCCGCCGGGACGGGCCGGCGACGACGGACAGCAGCAGCGCGAGGTCCTCGACGTCGCGCGCCATCGGGCCGCCGACCGACGTCAGCTCCCAGCCGTTGGTCGACGGCCAGCTCGGCACCCTGCCCGGGCTCGGCCGCAGCCCCACGACGTTGTTGAACGACGCCGGGTTGCGCAGCGACCCGCCCATGTCGCTGCCGTCGGCGAGGGGCACCATGCCGGCGGCGAGCGCGGCGGCGGCTCCCCCGCTGGAGCCGCCCGCCGACCGGGTCAGGTCGTAGGGGTTGCGGGTGGTCCCGAAGACCGGGTTGAACGTGTGCGACCCCGCCGCCCACTCCGGCACGTTGGTCTTGCCGATCGTCACCGCGCCGGCCCGGCGGATCCGCTCGCTGATGAGGTCGTCGCGCTTGGGCACGTAGTCGGCCCGCAGCGGGGACCCGAACGTGGTGCGCCACCCGGCCACCTCGTGGGTGTCCTTGAACGCGTGCGGCAGCCCGTGCAGCGGCCCCACCGGCTCCCCGCGCGCCGTCGCCTCGTCGGCCACCGCGGCGGCCGCCCGCGCTCGCTCCTCGTCGAGGCTCACGATCGCGTTCACGTCGGGGTTGACCGCGGCGATGCGCTCGAGGTGCAGCTCGAGCAGCTCGCGTGCCGAGACCTCCTTCGCCGCCACGGCAGCCGCCATCTCCCGGGCCGTCGAGTACACGTCGATGTCAGCCACGTCGCGCCTCTCGCCCCTGGGCAAGCCGCGACACCCAGGCTCCCACGAGCGCGCCCGCAAGCGCCGCCGCAGCCCCCGCGGCCACCCCCCGCGCGAACGTCGACCCCTCCCTGCCCCGACCCTTCGGCGGCGGCGTGTACACGGCGCCGGGGGAGGCGACCGACGACCGGACCGACGGGACCGGGGCGGCGGTGGATGGGTATGGCGGGAGGCCGGGCGAAGCCCGGCCGGATGGCTTCGAGGCCCCGGCCCCGTCGGGGAGGTCGGCGGGCGCACCAGCCAGCACCGCCTCGACGTTGCGGAAGAACTCGGCCGCCATGCGCTTGGAGACGCCGACCAGCATGCGCTGGCCGACGCCGCCGATCGTGCCGCCGACGGACGCGTCCGCGTCGTAGGCGAGGGCGGTCCCACCGCCCTCAGCGTCTCGCAGGGTCACGAGGACGTCGGCGGAGATCGTGCCCGCGGCACCGGCACCGTCGGTGTGCATGCGGAACGCCACCGGCTCCTGCTGGTCGGTCAGGCGCACGTGCCCGTCGTACACGCCCTTGATGGAGCCGACACCGACGGCGAGCGTCATGGCGTAGGTGTCCTCGCCGAGGGCCTCGAGCCGGCGACACCCGGGGATCGTGCGCACCAGGACGGCAGGGTCGCTCAGCGCCCGGAACACGACCGTCGGCGCCGGCGTCAGGTGCGACGTGCCGGAGATCTTCATGTGTGCCCCTCGGTGGTCTCGACAGGCTCGACCAGCCGTTCCTTGCGCAGGTGGAACAGCTCGCTGGGCGAGATCGGCATGCGGGTGAGCGTGATGCCCTCGGCGTCCTCGATGGCCGCGGCGATGGCGGCCGAGCCGGGGATGACGCCGGCCTCCCCCGCCCCCTTGACGCCGAGCGGGTTCAGCGGCGACGGGGTGACCAGGTGGTCGATCTCCACGGTGGGGACCTCCGTGGCGTAGGGCATCAGGAAGTCCATGAAGGAGGCGTTGAGCAGCTGCCCGTCGGAGTCGTACTCGATGCGCTCGTAGAGGGCGCCGCCGACGCCCTGCGCGACGCCCCCGTGGATCTGCCCCTCGACGACCATCGGGTTGATGATCGTGCCGCAGTCGTGGACCACGCAGTAGCGCAGGATCCGCACCTCCGCGGTGTCCGGGTCGGTCTCCACCACGACGGCATGCATGCCGTTGGCGAAGGTGGAGCGCGTGGGCGAGTAGTAGCCGGTCGCCTCCAGGCCGGGCGCCTCGCCCGGTCCCACCGGAGCCACGTCGGGGTCGGCCGGGGCGGCGAACTGGGTCGCCCGTCCGGCGGCCTCGTCGAAGGCGTAGCGCAGCGGGTTGGCCAGCACCGCGACCGCGCCGAGGTCGACCTGCGAGACGGTGCCCCCTCCGGCGCCCTTGACCCGCACGTGGCCGTCGACGATCTCGAGGTCTCCCGGGTCGGCCTCCAGCGCCTGCGCGGCGATGCCGAGCGCCTTCTCGCGGACCAGGCGTGCGGTCAGCGCGACGGCGCTGCCGCTCATGACGGCCGTGCGCGAGGCGAAGGTGCCGACGGCGTACTTGAACCGGCGGGTGTCGCCGGTCGTGACCCGGATCCGCTCGAACGGCACCCCGAGCTCGTCGGCCACGATCTGCGCGAGCATCGTCTGGTGCCCCTGCCCCTGGGACGTGAGCCCGGTGGACACCACCACCGTCCCGTCGGTCTCGACCCGGATGTGGCCACCCTCGTAGGGGCCGACGCCCGTGCCCTCGACGTAGCAGGCCAGGCCGATGCCCACCCGCCGACCCTCGGCACGGGCCCGGTCCCGGAACGCGGGGAAGTCGTCCCAGCCGACGAGGTCCTTGAGCCTGGCCATGGTGGCGGGGAAGTCGCCGGAGTCGTAGATCAGCGGCCGCCCGTCCTGGAAGACGAGCCCCTGGTCGTAGGGCATCTCGTCGGCCTGGATGAAGTTGCGCTCCCGGACGACGGTCCGGTCCAGGTGAAGGTCGGCGGCGATGGCGTCCATCACCCGCTCCATCACGAAGCAGCCCTGCGGCCGTCCGGCACCTCGGTACGGCGTGACCATGACCGTGTTGGTGTAGAGGCTGGTGAACTCGACACGGTAGGCGCCGACCTTGTACGGCCCGAGCAGCTGCGTGCTGGTGATGATCGGCACGATCAGGCCGTAGGGGGTGTAGGCGCCGTTGTCGTGCCAGAACCGCACCGACAGTCCGAGGAGCCGGCCGCCGTCGTCGTACCCGACGCGCACGTGGTGCAGCTGGCCGCGCTCGTGCGCGCTGGAGACGAAGTGCTCACGGCGGTCCTCGGTCCACTTGACCGGGCGGCCGAGCCGGCGCGCCGCCCACGGCACCAGCACCTCCTCGGGCCACGGGTGCACGATCTTCACCCCGAAGCCGCCGCCGACGTCGGGCGTCACCACCTCGACGCGGTCGACGGGGAGCTCCAGCTTGGCCGCGATCGCCTGCCGGACGCTCGTGGAGGTCTGCGTGGAGGTGTGCACGAGCAGCGAGCGGTCGTCGGCGTCCCAGCGGGCCACCACGCCCTTGCCCTCCAGCGGCGTCGACGCGCTGCGCTCGATGGCGAGGTCGAGCTCCAGGGAGCGCGGAGCCGCGTCGACCGCCGCGTCGGCGTCGCCGGTCTCCTGCACCATGACGGCCGCGACGTTGCCGGGCACGTCGTCGTGCACGAGGCGTCCACCGCCGCGGGACGCCTCGATGCCCACCACCGGGGGCAGCAGGTGGTAGTCCACGCGGATCCGGTCGCACACGTCCTCGGCGGCGTACCGGTCGCCGGCCACCACCATCACCACCGCCTCGCCCACGTGGTTGACCTCGTCCTTCGCCAAGGCGTACGGCGTGCGGCCATGCGTCAGCGTCGGGTGCGGGATCAGCAGCGGCAGCGGCTCCGCGGCCCTGCCCTCGAGGTCCTCGTGGGTGTAGATCGCGACCAGGCCCTCCACGTCCAGGGCATCCGTGACGTCGATGTCGACGATCCGGGCGTGGGCGTGCGGGCTGCGCACGAATGCCGCCTCCAGGGCGTCCTGGCCGAGGTCGTCGAGGAACCGGCCCTCGCCGGTCACGAGTCGCGCGTCCTCCACCCGGGGGACTCGTTCGCCGAACAGGGTCACTGGCTCGCTCCGCTCGCCGGGTCCGCCGCGCCCGAGGGTCGGCCCTGACTCAGCTCGGCGGCGCGCTGCACGGCGGCGACGATGTTCTGGTAGCCGGTGCAGCGGCACAGGTTGCCGGCGATGGCCTCGCGGGCGTCCGCCGCCGAGGGATCCGCGTGCTCGGCGAGGTAGGCGGTGACGGTGGTGACGAAGCCGGGAGTGCAGAAGCCGCACTGCAGGGCGTGGCACTCGTGGAAGGCCTGCTGCACGGGGCCGAGGCCGCCGTCGGGGGCCCGGCAGCCCTCGACCGTGGTGACCGACGCGCCGTCGAGGGAGACCGCGAAGAGCAGGCAGGACCGCATCGGCGTCCCGTCGACGAGCACCGTGCAGGCCCCGCACACGCCGTGCTCGCAGCCGACGTGGGTGCCGGTCAGCCGCAGGTCGTGGCGCAGCGCGTCGGAGAGCAGCCGCCGAGGCTCGACGTCGAGGTCGCGCGGAGAGCCGTTGACCGTGAGGGACACGCGCACCGTCTCCCTCATGCGGCGCGGGCCTCGGCGGCGGTGCGGGCCTCGGCCAGCGCCCGTCGTACCAGCACGTGGGCCAGGTGCCGGCGGTAGTCCGCGGTCGCGTGGATGTCGGTCTCCGGGTCGATGGCGGCGTCGACCAGGGCGGCGGAGGCCTCGTCGTCGACGACGCCGTCCCCGAGCGCCGGGGCCAGGTCGAGGAGGACCGGGCGGGTCCCCACACCGACCAGGCAGACCCGCGCCGCCGACAGCGCCCCCTCGGACGCGGTGACCAGGGCGCCCACACCGCACATCGCGTAGTCCCCGTGCCGTCGCGACACCTCCACGAAGGCGCTGCCGCTGCCCGGCGGCGGACGACGGAAGGACGCGCCGACGGCCAGCTCGCCCGGGCGCAGGTCGGTCTCCATGGGGCCCTTGAAGAACGCCGTGGCCGCGACGTCGCGCGTGCCGTTCACGTCGTTCAGGGTCACCGAGCCGTCCAGCAGCATCAGCACGGCGGGCATCTCCGCGGCCGGGTCGCCGTGGACGAGGCTGCCCACCGTCGTACCCCGGTTGCGGATGGTCGGGTGCGCGACCTGCCGCAGGGCCTGTCGGAGCAGGGGCAGGGCGTCGTAGGACGCGGTGTCGTGCTCGACCTGGCTGTGCCGGGCGAGGGCACCGACGCGTACGCCCTCCGCGCCCACGTCGACGGTCGCCAGCCCGGGCACCTGGTTCAGGTCCACGAGATGCGCCGGTGACGCGAGCCGCATGGACATCAGCGGCACCAGGCTCTGCCCGCCGGCGAGCACCTTGGCCTCCTCGCCGAGGTCGGCCAGCATGTCGAGCGCCTCCGCCAGGCTCCGCGGCCGGTGGTAGGCGAACGGGGCTGGCTTCACGACGCCGACCCTATGCCGACCGGGGCCCTTGTCCAGCCGACACGGGCGGTTCGGTCCGGGAGGTTGGGCGCCCGCCGCGGGAAACGGGATAGCCTCCGCCTGTGCGCGTCCTGTTCACCTGCGTGCCTCAGACCGGGCACGTCACGCCGCTGCTGCCGCTCGCGGAGGCGTTCGCCCGGCGTGGTGACGAGGTGCTCTTCGCGTCCGGGCCCGATGTCGCCGACGTCCTGGTCGGACGCGGCTTCGGCTTCCACGAGGTCGGCCCCCCGTACGGCGAGTGGTACACGGCGCTGGTGCGACGTACCCGTGGACAGCCGGGCGACGGGTTGCCCACCGACCGCGTCGAGCACTACTTCCTGCCGCGGCTGTTCGGGGAGGTCGGCGCGGCGCTCGTGGTGGACGACCTGCTGCGCGTCGCCCGGGCCGCGCAGCCGGCCCTCGTCGTGTTCGACACGCTGATGCTGGCCGCCCCGCTGGTCGCCGTCGCGACCGGCGCCCACGCCGTCCAGCACACCTTCGGCGCCGTGACCAGTCCCGAGGTGCTCGCGCTGGTCGCGGACGCGGTGAGCCCGATGTGGCGCGAGGCCGGCCTCGAGTCCCGACGCGACGCCGGCCTGCACTCCGGTACGACGCTCGCCATCTGCCCGCCGTCCCTCGATCCGGCGGCCGCCTCGGTGCCGGGCGTCCAGCCGCTGCGGCCGGTGCCGTTGCCACTCGCGTCGGCTCCCGAGCCGGCCGTGCTCGAGGGACTGACGTCTCGACCGCTGGTCTACGTCACGCTCGGCACGTTCTCCAACAGCAACGTCGCGCTGCTCGAGACGTTGGTCCGGGTGCTCGCCGACCTGCCGGTGGAGGTGGTCGTCACGGTCGGGCGCGACGTGGACCCGGCCGTGCTGGCACCGTGGCCCGCCCACGTGCGGGTGGAGCGGTTCATCCCGCAGGCCGACCTGCTGCCCCACTGCTCGGCGGTCGTCCACCATGCCGGCGCGGGCACGACCTTCGGCGTCCTCGCACACGGTCTTGCCTCGGTGGCGCTGCCGCAGAGCGCCGACAACTTCACCATCGGCGAGCGGCTCTCCGCGGCGGGGGCTGGGCGCACGCTCATGCCCGCGGACGTCTCCGACGCCGCGGTGGGTGCGGCGGTCCAGGAGGTGCTGGAGGACGCCACCTACAGGGATCGCGCTCGCGCTCTCGCCGACGAGATCGCGGGGATGCCGGGACCCGACGAGGTGGCGGAGCGCCTGGCGAGGAGGTGCGTCGCCAGCTCGGTCGCTGGTGACTGAACCCACGCAGCTGCGCAACGGGCTCACCTACGAGACCACCCGCCTGGACTCCTGGCGATCCCCTGACACCGTAGAGACGTGATCTTGTGGGACGCGGCGCGCGGGGGGCGTCGACGGAGTGGAAGAGCCGCTGCCGCCGTCACGTCGACGCTCCCTCCGCCTCGAAGCCGGGACAGTCGCGGACCGGGAGCCGGGGGTACCTCGCCAGGCGCGGGTCCCACTCGGCCCGCAGGCAGCGGAGGTAGGCGGTCCCGCGCCGCGTCACGTTGAGCTTCGGGTGGAGGCAGCTCGCACAGCATCCCGGGTCGGCGCCCAGCGCCGACCACGCGTCCTCCTGCTGGCTAGACGTCCTGGACGCCGGGCCGGTCGACCACCACGAGCGTGACGTCCTCCCGGAGGTTCGGGGGCGCCACGGCACGAGCCAGGTGGTAGGCGACGACGGCGACGATGGTGCCGAGCGCGATGCCGCCGAGGGTGAAGTTGCTGCTGAACGTCAACGAGGTGTTCCCGATCGCGATGACGATGCCCGCCGCGACCGGGACGAGGTTCACCGGGTTCGCGAAGTCGACGGCGTTCTCCTTCCAGATCTTCGCGCCGAGCAGGCCGATCATGCCGTAGAGCACCACGGTGATCCCGCCCAGCACACCGCCCGGGGTCGCCGAGACCAGCGCCCCGAACTTCGGGCACAGCCCGAACAGGATCGCGACCGCGGCCGCGACGTAGTACGCGGCGGTCGAGTAGACCCGGGTGGCGGCCATGACGCCGATGTTCTCGGCGTACGTCGTGGTCGGGGAGCCGCCGACGACGCTGGCCACGACCGTGCCGAAGCCGTCCGCGGCGATCGCGCGACCCATCACCGGGTCGAGGTTGCGGTTCGTCATCTCCGCGACCGCCTTGACGTGCCCGGTGTTCTCCGCGACCAGGGCGATGACCGCGGGCAGCATCAGGAGGATGAACGCCAGGTGGAAGGTCGGGAGGTGCCAGCCGACCACGTGCTGCGCGACGTCGCTGTGCGGCGGGAAGCCGACCCAGTCCGCAGACCTGAGGCTGTCCCAGTTCACCCGCCAGTGGGTGGTCACCTTGCCGGCGCCGGAGTCGTAGGCGGTGATCTGGCCGAAGACCTTGTCGAAGGCGAACGAGATGACGTAGCCGAAGATCAGCCCGAGGAAGATGGCGATCCGGCCGAAGAAGCCGCGCAGCCCCACCGCCATCAAGATCACCACGGTCATCGTGAGCAGGGCCACCCACTGGTCCTGCGGCCAGTAGACCGTCGCGACCACCGGCGCGAGGTTGAAGCCGATCAGCATCACGACCGCACCGGTCACGACCGGCGGCAGGACGGCGTGCAGCACGCGGGTCCCGGCGAAGTGGATCAGCACGCCGACCAGCGCCAGCACGACGCCGGCGACCAGCACCGCCCCGGTGACGTCGGCGGGGTCGCCCTTCTGCGCGTAGATCGCGGCGGCACCGCCGACGAACGACGCGCTGGTGCCGAGGTAGCTGGGCACCTTGCCCTGCACGATCAGCAGGAAGCAGATCGTGGCGATGCCGCTCATCAGGATCGCCAGCTGCGGGTTGAGCCCCATGATCAGCGGGAAGACGAACGTGGCCCCGAACATCGCGACCACGTGCTGGGCGCCGAGGCCGACGGTCCGACCCCACGAGAGCCGCTCGTCGGGCGCGACCGCCTTGCCGGGCGGCGGTGTCTTGCCGTCGTAGACGACCTTCCATCCAAGAGCCATGCCGGGGTCTCCCTGCTCGCTGGGTCGGGAACACTGTGCACCACGCCGCCGACGAGAGGTGGGAGGCGCCACGACGCGTTCCCGGCTGGTACTAGGGTCGCCGGGTGAGCCCCGGACCCGTCCCCTGCGCGGCTTCGACGCTGCTCACCGCGATGCTGGACGACTCCGCCCGGACTCCCCTGCGGCTCGTCGTGGTCGCGCGCACCTCCGCGAGCACCCACTACGCGACCGGCCGCGACGACGTCCCGGTGCTCTGCATGGCCACCACGGACGCCGTACGCCTGCCGGGCTCGGTGCTGGTGCCCTCCGTGCCGGGGGGACCGTTGCGGGTGGCGGACGGCCGGCTGGCCGACGCGGCCCGCACCTGGTACGTCGCCCGCTGGTGGCCGCCACCGCGACCCCGGGGGCTGGTCCCTCCCCCGGCGCCGCCACTGATGCCCGGCGTCGACACGCTCGGCGACCTCGTGCCGATGGAGCTGGTCGGGCGCGGTCCCGGCCTGACGCCCAGCGGCGACGACGTGGTCGCCGGCGCCCTGGTCGCCGCCCACGCGACCGGCCATCCCTGCCTCCCCACGTGGCAGGAGCAGACCCGGGCGGCCCTGCGAGCCCGCACCACGACCCCGGTGTCCCGGGGTCTGCTGCACCACGCGCTCGACGGACATGCCGTCCCCGAGCTCGCCGCCTTCCTCGCCGCCGTCTGCGCCGGCGAGACGGAGCCCGCGCTGGCACGGCTCCTCGCCGTCGGCCACTCCTCGGGTGCCGCGCTCGCCGCCGGTGCCCTGCACGCGCTGGGCACCCACGCCGCCGTACGACGGGCGGCGGCATGAGACACCTCGAGCTGCGGACCGGGGCGTACGTCGACTCCGTCAGCCTCATGCAGGTCAGCCGCCGGCTGTCGGCGCTCGACGGGGTCAGGTCCGCGATGGTCGCGATGGCCACCGACCTCAACGTCGTGCTGGCCGCCGGCATGGGCTTCGACGTGCCCGACGCCTCCCCCACCGAGATGCTCGTGGCCGTGGACGCCACGGACGAGGCGGCGCTGGCCGAGGCGCTCGCCGACCTGGCGGCCGCCCTGCTCGCGTCCTCGCGGCCGGACGAGGGCGGCTTCGGCAGCGCACCGGCGCCGCTCACCGTGCGGGCCGCGGCGGCCAGGGTGGACGCCGCCACCGTGGCGCTCGTGTCCACGCCGGGCGAGTGGGCCTTCGCCGACGCCGTCGACGCCGTCGACGCGGGCCTGCACGCGATGGTGTTCAGCGACAACGTGCCGGTGGAGCAGGAGGTGGCGCTCAAGGACCGCGCGGCCGCGGCCGGCGTGCTGGTGATGGGCCCCGACTGCGGCACCGCCCTGATCGGTGGCGTCGGGCTCGGCTTCGCCAACGTGGTCCGCCCGGGACCGGTCGGCCTGGTCGCCGCGTCGGGGACCGGGGCCCAGCACCTGATGAGCCTGCTCGACGCCAACGACGTCGGCATCTCCCACTGCCTGGGCGTGGGCGGACGTGACCTGTCCACCCTCGTCGGCGGCCGCTCGACGCTGCAGGCCCTGGACCTGCTCGACCTGGATGACGCGACGTCGCTGATCGTCGTGGTCTCCAAGCCTCCGGCGCCCGAGGTAGCGGCGGCCGTGCGGGCGCACGCCGACCGGCTGCGCACGCCGGTGCTGCTGGCCCTGCTCGGGCCGGGGCAGCCGGACCTGACCGAGACCGCCGCGGCGGTGGTCGCCGCGGCCGGGGGCACGTGGACGGCACCCGAGCACTGGCCGGGATCGGTCGAGCGAGGACGGCCCGGCGGTGCCCTGCGCGGGCTGTTCGCGGGCGGCACGCTGTGCGAGGAGGCGATGCTGGTCGCCACCGAGCGGCTCGGCCCGGTCTACTCCAACATCCCGCTCGACCCGCGGTGGGCCGTCGGCGTGGACCTCTCCCTGCACGACCACCACGCCCTGCTCGACCTCGGCGACGACCGGCTCACCCGCGGACGCCCGCATCCGATGATCGACCCGTCCACTCGCGTCGGCCTGCTGAGGGCGCAGATCGCCGACCCGCACACCTCAGTGCTGCTGCTCGACGTGGTCCTCGGCCTGGGAGCCGAGCCCGACCCGGCCGGTGAGCTGGAGCCCGTGGTGCGGGTCGCCACCGCGGAACGGGTCCCGGTGGTGGTCGGTCTCGTCGGCACCCGCGACGACCCGCAGGGCCTGCGCTCGCAGGCGGCGCGCCTGGTCGACGCCGGCGCCTGGGTGCACCTGTCGAACGCGGCCGCGGCCCGGTGCGCCCTCGACCTGCTCGCCGGAGGCGCCCGTTGAGCCTCGAGACGCCCTCGGCGGTGGTGACGGCCGGGGCGGCGGTCTTCGCCGAGTCGCTGGTGGGCCAGGCCGTGGAGACGGTCCCGGTCGCGTGGCGGCCGCCCGCCGGCGATCCGGCAGCCCTGGCCGCGGTGATGGGCGACCGCCGACGGCCGGGGGCCAACGCCCGCGCGGTGGAGGCGATGCTGGCCACCCGGGCGCGGCTCGTCGACGTCCTGCCCGCCGCTCAGGTGCTCCACCTCGAGCGGGGGGAGCTGCTGCACGCCGGGCCGCCGGTCACGTGGGAGCGCACGTCCGGACCGATGCGCGGGGCGCTCGTCGGCGCGCTGCTGCTGGAGGGCTCGGCCGACTCCCCCGAGGCCGCCGAGAGGCTGCTCCGAGCGGGGGCGGTGTCCTGGGAGCCGTGCCACGCCCGGGGCGCGGTCGGTCCGATGGCCGGCGTCGTCTCGCCGTCGATGTGGATGTTCTGCCTGCGTGACGAGGCGACCGGGCACGAGTCCTGGTGCTCGCTGAACGAGGGGCTGGGCAAGGTGCTGCGCTACGGCGCGTACGGCAAGGAGGTCATCGACCGGCTGCAGTGGATGGGGGCCGTGCTGGGCCCGCTGCTGCAGCACGCCGTGCGGGCCACGGGACCGGTGGACGTGACGGCGCTGGTCGCCCAGATGGTGCAGATGGGCGACGAGGGGCACAACCGCAACCGCGCCGGCACGCTGATGTTCCTGCGCGAGCTGCTGCCCGCGCTCATCGGCTCGGGGTTCCCGACCGCCGACGTGAGCGACGCCGTGCGGTTCGTGTCCGGCAACGACCACTTCTTCCTCAACCTCGTGATGCCGACCTGCAAGCTGATGAGCCTGGCCGCCGCGGGTGTCCCCGGCTCGAGCGTCGTGACGGTCATGTCGCGCAACGGCACCGACTTCGGGATCCAGACCTCGGGGACCGGCGAGCGCTGGTTCACCGCCCCCGCCAACACCCCCGAGGGGCTGTTCCTGGGCGGGTACGGCCCCGAGGACGCCAACCCCGACATCGGGGACTCGGCGATCACGGAGACCGCCGGGCTCGGCGGGATGTCGATGGCCACGGCCCCGGCGATCGTCCGGCTCGTCGGCGGGTCGGTGGCCGACGCGCTGGCCACCACGCAGCGGATGTACGACCTCACCGTCACCGAGAACCCGGCGTTCGCCATCCCGGTCCTGGAGTTCCGCGGGGCACCCACGGGCATCGACGTCACGTCGGTGGTCCGCAGTCGCGTGCTGCCGCAGATCAACACCGGGATGGCCGGCCGGGTCGCCGGCACCGGCCAGGTGGGTGCCGGGCTCGTGACGCCCCCGATGGGTTGCTTCACCCAGGCCCTTGACGCTCTCGCCGCATCGGTTGCCCCTCCGGACATGCGTCGTCCCGGCCCAGGATGACGCGCCCCTCGAGCTCCTAGCGCCCGGGCCGTGGCGGCGTACTCCCCCGCCGATCCGCTTTCCAGTCAAGCAGGAAGCACGGTGAAGGAAATCGTGTGAATACGGATTTTGCCGTCCACGAAGACGAAGGTGTCAACGCCGTCATCTACCCGTCCGGCAGGCGACGTGGCCGTCCAATGAACCAGAGCAGCGTCGTCCGAATAGACTGGGTTGGTGACTCCGAACTCCGGGTCTGGAAGCGCCTGAAAGGCGTTCGTGTAGAACGCCTCGATCGCCGAGCGCGAGTCGAAGGCTCCTTGACTGGTGATGATCGCCGCCTGCTCGGAGTAGCCGGCCAACAATCGCTTGATATCTCCGCTTGCGAGTGCATCGAAGTGGGCCGCATACGCCTCCTGCGGTGAACGGGTCATGCCGTGCTCCGATCGCGTAGTCCTCCTGGCACTCTGTCCTTCGAAGATGCGTTGTGCAATGGCGAGCAAGCGAGGTAGCGACCACTCCTCCTGTGCGACGCCGCCAGCGTCACACCGCGGACGCGGCACAGCGCCACACCCCCGCCTGAGGGGCTGGCGAAGGGGTGAGTGAACTCGCATCGAACGCCGGAGCGAGCGTCGCCCTACAGGCATGGCCGTCTGCATATCGCCCGGTTCGACACCGTCAGGGCAGGATCTTGGCCAGCGACGTGGGGTCGCGGCCGATCACAGTGGTGCCGTCGTCAGCGGTGATGATGGGTCGCTGGATCAGTTGCGGGTGGTCGACCAGCGCCTGCAGCCACTCGCCGCGCGACTCCTCTGACCGACGGAGCCCTGTGACCGCGACGGACTCGGGTTCCCCCAAGCGGGTGATGTGCCAGGGCTCGAGTCCGAGCCGGGCCAGTACGCCTTCGAGCTCCGCGCGGGTGGGCGGCTCGTCGAGGTAGCGCCGTACCGTGTAGGCGACGCCGGCCTCGTCAAGCGCTTCCGTGGCGGCCCTGCACTTCGAGCACGCGGGGTTGACCCAGATCTCCATATGGACACCTCACCAGACCGCGTCGGGTACGTCGATCCCCGGCCTCGTCCCCCGTAGAACCCGGGGTGGCCGCTCACCGCGACAGGGCTTGTCGGGGCGCCCTGCTACAGGCGCCCAGGCAAAGGCGATCGCGTCCTTCCGACAGCGGTAGACAGAAAATCCCGGGCGCTTCACACCGTCGACGTGCCACAGTGCCGCAGTGCAACCGACTCAGGACGGGAGGGCCATGGTGCACATCACCGGCAGGGACGCTGCCGCGCGGGAGCATGTCGACGCCGATCACCGGCAGCGGGCCATCGCAGCCGCGCTGCTTGCGTGGGCGCTCGGCTATGCCGCGTATCGGGCCTACTACGCGGCGGGCGGGCAGCTAGGCATGATCGGCAACCCCGTGTCCGACGTGCAGTTTCGCGCCGTGAACGCAGCCGGGGCCGGCGTCGTGCTTCTCGGTGCGCTGCTGCCGCCGGTGCTTGTCCGCGCGGCGCGGCTGCGCCCCGCCGCACCGTTGCTGAGCTGGATCGCCGGCGTCGGCTGCTCCATGCACGCCTTGGTCGATGGTGCACTTCGACTGCTGAGCCTGACAGGGGTGCATGCCACCCAGCTCCCGGCTCGTTTTTGGCACTCCTTCGACCGACGGGCCTCGGACCTCCAAGACATCCTTCTGAACGAGCCGTGGTTCCTCGTCGAGGGATTGCTCTGGGTCGCACTGGGTCTGGCCTGCACCCGATCCTCCCGCCGGCGCGCCTGGCTCGCGACGGCATCGAGCGCGTGTCTGCTCCTGACGGTCGCCGGCGTCCTGTCCGGTCTCGACGTGATCGGCTCCTTCCGCCTCGGCTAGGCCAGCGGTGCGTTCAACCGCCGTAGAGCGGCCCCGGACCGGTTAGCAGGATCTGCCTGTGCGCACGTTGGTCGGGTCGTTCGGGGAGGGTCCCCCTGCCCCGTTCTCGTCCACCTGGACGATAACGACCTCGTTTCGCTGGATTCTGCGTCCGTTTTCGTCCAGGTGGACGACATCGACCTTGTCGGGGCAGCATTCGTGGTACCGACGAATCCGCCGATAGCTGACCAGGACAGGCCGGCGTTCCGCGCTTCCTGGACAGCCTCTAGGAGGTGCTTCTCGGCCGCCGAGCGTTCTGCCACTGCAGCGCGAAGAAGTGCGACGACGGCGGGGTCAAGCTCGTCGTCCGGACTGGGCTCGTCGTTCTCGAACCTGCGGCCAACTCATCGGCGTGGGCGAGGAGCTCTTCGACTGTGCGAGGCATGGACATCACCGGAGGGTCTTCTCTCGGGGTGCATGGCGTGCACGATGACGTGCGCCTGCTCGCCCTCGACGTAACCGACTTCGAGGAAGATCGTATCCTCGTTGGGACCGACGATCATGGTGAATGCGTCGGCCACGTCCCCTACCCGGACGGGGTCTCGGTAGGCGGGCTGCGCGAGACCTTCTGACCGGTGTTGCTCAGCCGAGCCATCCGGGCACAGCCGCTGTCGGGCCGTTCGACCGACCGCCGATGCGTCAGCTAG
>JAICKK010000262.1 GCA_025927955.1 Nocardioidaceae bacterium | reverse complement strand
CGGTGGTGGTGGCGATCACGCCGACCTACTCCGGCTGCCCCGCGATGGCCACCATGCGCGACGACCTCGTCCGCCGGCTCACCGAGGCCGGCTTCGACGACGTGCGGATGAGGGTCGAGCTGCATCCGGCCTGGACCAGCGACTGGATCACCGAGCGCGGGCGGCGCGCGCTGGCCGAGCACGGGCTGTCGGCCCCCGGCACGGCGCCACGACGCCGGGGGCCGGTCTCCCTCACGCTGCTGCCGGTGCGGCGCGACCTGCGCTGTCCCCGCTGTGGCTGCGCCAAGGTGGAGCTCACCTCCGAGTTCGGGCCGACCGCCTGCACCGCCCTCTACCGGTGCACCGGCTGCCTCGAGCCGTTCCAGCACGTGAAGGAGATCTGACATGACGGTCACCGCCCCGGCGCAGCGGGTCGGCAGCCGGACCGTCCCGGTCTTTCACACCTTGAGGGTCGCCTCCGTCGAGCGGCTCTGCGACGACGCGGCGGCGGTCGCCTTCGACGTGCCCGAGGACCTGGTGGAGGCCTTCGACTTCGCCGCCGGGCAGTCGCTGACGCTGCGGCGGTTCGTCGACGGGCAGGAGCAGCGCAGGTCCTACTCCATCTGCGCCGCGGTCGGGGAGCGGCCCCGGATCGGCGTGCGCGAGATCCCCGACGGGCTCTTCTCCCACTGGCTGGTGCACGAGGTCCGGCCGGGAGACGAGGTCGAGGTGCAGACGCCGACGGGCAGCTTCCGGGCGGAGCCGGCGCAGCCCGCGCGGCACCTGTGCGTCGCCGCCGGATCCGGCATCACGCCGATGCTGTCGATCGTCGGCACGGTGCTCGGGCACCCGGATGCCGCGCCCGACACCGAGGTGACGCTGGTCTACGGCAACCGCACCAGCGGCTCGGTGATGTTCGCCGAGGAGCTCGGCGACCTGAAGAACCGGTTCGGGCCCCGGCTGCAGGTCGTCCACGTCCTCTCCCGCGAGCCGCGTGAGGTCGAGCTGTTCTCGGGGCGGCTGGACGCCGACCGGCTGCGCCGGCTGCTGTCGCTGCTGGTGCCGGTCGCCGGGATGGACCACGTGTGGCTGTGCGGGCCGTTCGCGATGCTGCAGGACGCCCGCGCGGTGCTGGCCGAGATGGGCGTCCCCGCCGACCGCGTGCACGTGGAGCTGTTCTACGTCGACGAGCCGCCCCCCGACGTACACCGTCCCGTGCCGGCGGCCACCGGTGAGCTCAGCGACGTGACGATCGTGCTGGACGGGCTCTCCGCGACCGTCCCGATGCCCCGCGACACGACGATCCTCGACGCCGCGCAGGCCGCGCGCTCCGACCTGCCGTTCGCGTGCAAGGGAGGCGTGTGCGGCACCTGCCGCGCCCAGGTCCGCGAGGGCGAGGTGGACATGCGGCGCAACTACGCCCTCGAGCAGGCCGAGGTGGACGAGGGCTTCGTGCTCACCTGCCAGAGCTACCCGGTCAGCGACTGCGTCAGCGTCGACTTCGACGCCTGAGCCGCGTACGTCGAGCCGGCGCGTCGGCACCACCCGCCCGAGCCGGGAGACGCGAGCGGGCGCGCGCCGGAGCATCGGGTCACCGGTGGTTCGCCAGACCGTCGAACGCGATCGTGGCGATCGCCCCGGACAGCACCGCGGCGTCGACGGGTCCGCCGGGGCGGTACCACTCCACCAGCGAGTTGACCATCCCGAACAGCAGCCGGCTCACCAGGTCCGGCGGGACGTCGGCGCGCAGCGACCCCTCGTCGACGGCCTCCTGCACCAGGTCCGTCAGCCGCGCGTCGACCCAGCGCCGCCGGCGCAGCGCCTCGAGCTCGACGTCGCTGTTGCCGCGGACGCGCAGCAGGAGCGTCACCGCCGGCTGGTGTGCGACGAGCACCTCGACGCTGCCGGCCACCACGTCGCGCAGCCGGTCGTAGGCGCTCCTCCCGGGTGCCGCCTCGACAGCCGTCTCCACGACCGCGGTCAGCCCGTCCAGCGCCTCGTCGAGGGCCTGCTCGAGCAGGTGCGACTTGCTCGGGACGTGGTGGTAGATCGCGGACTTGGTCAAGCCGAGCTCGCGGGCCAGGTCGCCCATGCTGGTGCCCTCGTAGCCCTGGCGGTTGAACAGCTCGACCGCGCGTCGGAGCACCGTCTCCTGGTCGTGCCCCGGCCGCCCACGGCGGGCCCCGGCCCCCGACGGTACGGCGGGCGGCGGAGCCGGCTCGGTCATGGCCCGCAGCGTCTCACAGCCCGGTCCCGACCGGCACGGCCACCCGCTCGCCGGGCTTGTGCGAGCGCTAGGTATCAGGTTGGATACTGGCACCGCGAAGCAGCCCGCGGCGAGCCGCTGCCCTGGTCGGCCCGGGCGGCCTTCACCATCACATTCGGGGGGCGTTCTCATGCGCGCACGTACGGGCGGGATGGCCGCCTCGACGGCCATCCTGCTGCTGGTCATCTCGGCGACGGCGAGCGGGGCCTTGGCCTCCAGCGGGGTCCTCGACCTCGAGCTCAACGAGGGCAGCGGCGCCGGCACGGCCGTGGACAGCAGCGGCCACCATCACGACGGGCGCATCGGCTCCCTGGTCCGGATGGGCGGCGGGATGGCCACCTTCCCGCTCCAGGCCCGCGACGCCTCCCTCGGCAAGGGCCCGCTCATCGAGGTCCCCGACGCCGCCGACGGGTCGCTCGACCCGGGCAGGGGCACCTTCACGCTCACGCTGAGGTACCGGACCACGCACGCGTTCGGCAACATCGTGCAGAAGGGGCAGGCGACCAGCTCGGGTGGCCAGGTCAAGCTTCAGCAGCCGAAGGGCAGGCTGACCTGCATGTTCAAGACCTCGAGCGGGACCGCCACCGCGGGATCCGGGTCGGTGCCGATGGACAACGGCGCCTGGCACACGGTGCAGTGCGTGCGGACGGCGTCGTCGGTGACCATGTACGTCGACGGCAAGCGGACCGGCAGGAGCAGCCACAGCACCGGCAACCTGGACAACTCGCTGCCCTGGACCATCGGCGGGAAGCCGAACTGCAACGGGACGACGGTGACCTGCGACTACTTCGCCGGAGACGTGGACTACCTGCGGTTGACCAAGGGATAGGCCGGGGGCCAGCCGGGCCAGCCGGGCCGGCCCCCGGACCGCGGCCTAGGCGAGCGAGGCCTTGAGGGTGATCTCCACGCCGGTGAGCGCCTTGCTGACCGGGCAGCCGGCCTTGGCCTTCTGGGCGGCCTGCTCGAAGCCGTCGGCGTCGAGGCCGTCGACCTCCCCCTCCACGGTGAGCGTGATGCCGGTGAGCCGGAATCCGCCGTCGGGGTCGGGGCCGAGGGACACGTCGGCCTTCACGTCGAGGGACTGGGGCGTGCCACCGGCCTCGGCGACGAACGCGGAGAGCTGCATGGCGTAGCAGGCGGAGTGCGCGGCCGCGATCAGCTCCTCCGGGCTGGTCGTCCCGTCGGCGTTCTCGGCGGCGCGCTTGGGGAAGGACACCTCGTAGGTGCCGACCCCCGAGCTGCTGAGCTCCACCTGGCCGGAGCCGTCCTGAAGGGTGCCGTTCCAGGCCGTGCGTGCGGTGCGTGTGGGCATCGTGTCCTCTTCCGTTCGACGGGGCGAGCAGGTTCTGCTTCAACGTATCGGCATCGCCAAGGGCGCCGGAATGACCCCCGCCACGCCGGCCACCTCGGACTGGACGCCCCTGCGCCGCCGCGCCGAGCGGCTCTCCCCCGAGCAAACCGCCTCAGGTCAGGGCCGTCCCTGTCGAAGATCCTGTCGGGCGTCCGTGAAGGGCGCT
>JAICKK010000061.1 GCA_025927955.1 Nocardioidaceae bacterium | reverse complement strand
CACGTCGCCGCTCTCGCCGCCGGCCTCGTGGACCGCGGCCACGAGGTGACCGTCTTCAGCCGGCGCGACGACGCCTCGGCCCCCGTCCGGGTCACCGCGCCGCAGGGGTACGTCGTCGAGCACGTCCCGGCCGGTCCGCCCTGCGATGTGCCCAAGGACGAGCTGCTCGGGTACATGCCGGCGTTCGGCGCCTACCTGCGCGAGCGCTGGTCCGCCGAGCCGGTCGACGTCGTGCACGCGCACTTCTGGATGAGCGGGCTGGCGTCGGTGGCGGCGGCCCGGGACAGCGGCGTGCCCGTGGTGCAGACCTTCCACGCGCTGGGCACCGTGAAGCGACGCCAGCAGGGCTCGCGGGACACCAGCCCACGCGCCCGGATCGGGCTGGAGCGCCGGCTGTGCCGCAGCGTCGAGCGCGTGATCGCGACCTGCCGCGACGAGACCGCCGAGCTGGCCCTGATGGGGCTGCCGCGGCGACGCGCCACGATCATCCCGTGCGGGGTCGACACCGACGTCTTCCGGCCACTCTCCGCCCCGCGGGCCCGACGCCCGCGACTGCTGGTGATCGGACGCGTCGTCGAGCGCAAGGGCGTCGGCAACGTCATCGAGGCGCTGGCGCACCTTCCCGGCGTGGAGCTTCAGGTCGCGGGCGGGCCGGCACCGGACCTGCTTGAGGCCGATCCCGAGGTACGGCGGCTGCGCGGGCTCGCGGACCGCCTGGGGGTCAGCGACCGGGTCAGGTTCCTCGGCTCGGTGAGCCGTGAGGACGTGCCGCGGCTGATGTGCGGCGCGGACCTGGTCGTCGCGGTGCCGTGGTACGAGCCGTTCGGGATCGTGCCGGTGGAGGCGATGGCGTGCGGCCGCCCGGTGGTCGGCTCGGCGGTCGGGGGGCTCCTCGACACCGTGCTGCCGGGGGTGACCGGCGAGCTGGTGCCGCCCCGGCGGCCCGACCTGCTGGCGCCCGTCGTACGCGACCTGCTGGCGGACCCGGAGCGGCGCGAGGCCTACGGACGCGCCGGGCGGGCCCGCGCGGTGCGCACCTACCAGTGGCGCCAGGTCGCCGCGGCCACCGAGGACGTGTACGCGGACGTCGCCGCCTCGCGGGCGCGGTCCGCCGCGGGCTCGATGACGGGCGCTCGGCTGCGGTGGGGGGCCGCCCGATGAGGCACACGACACCGTGCGCGCACGAGCACCTCGCCGAGCTGGTCGGCGCGGTGCAGGGCTTCGAGCCCTGCGTCGACCAGGCCGACGAGTGGGGCACCCGGCTGGCGTCTGTCCTGGAGCGGGGCGGCCGGCTGCTCGCCGCCGGCAACG
This sequence comes from Nocardioidaceae bacterium, assembly GCA_025927955.1. GTDB lineage: Bacteria > Actinomycetota > Actinomycetes > Propionibacteriales > Nocardioidaceae > Nocardioides_B. The sequence continues at coordinate 17,630 of JAICKK010000061.1, read as the reverse complement.
GTGGCAGCGCCGCCCAGGCCCAGCACCTGACCGCCGAGCTGGTCGGCCGCTACCGCGACGACCGCCCGCCGTACTCCGCGATCTGCCTGTCCGCGGAGACCTCGAGCCTGACCGCGATCTGCAACGACTACCCGCCCGAGGAGCTGTTCGCCCGCCAGGTGGAGGCGCACGGCCGGCCCGGGGACGTCCTCGTGCTGATGTCCACGAGCGGGACCAGCCCCAACATCGTGGCCGCCGCCGAGCGGGGGCGGGCCCGCGACCTGCGGGTCTGGGCGCTGACCGGCCCGCGGCCCAACCCGCTGGCCGACGCCGCCGACGAGGCCCTCTGCGTGGACGCCCGGTTCACCGCCACCGTCCAGGAGCTCCACCTCGTGGCGCTGCACATCCTGTGCGCCGGGCTGGACCGGACGCTGGGCGCCGTGCCGGCCACCACCCGCTCGCCCGCGGCGTCGGGGACCCGGTCGTGAGCACGCCGCACGGGGACGGGCCCCTGGTCGTGCTCGGCGACTCGCTCCTGGATCTCGACCTCGAGGGCGCCGCGGGCCGGCTCGCTCCCGACGCCCCCGTCCCGGTGCTGGACCACCTCGTCGAGCGGCCGCGTCCGGGAGGGGCGGCGCTGGCGGCCGCGATGGCCGCCGCGGACGGGCTGGAGGTCGTGCTGGTCACCGCGCTCGGCGACGACGAGGCCGGCGCGCGCGTCGAGTCCCTGCTGCGCGGCGTGCGCGTGCTCCGCCTGCCGTACGACGGGCCGACGCCGGTCAAGCAACGGGTACGGGCGGGCGGCCAGACGCTGCTGCGCCTGGACAGCGGCACCCGCGGGGGAGCCGTCGACGGCTCCGCCGGACCGGTGTCGGCCGTGACCGAGGCGATGCGCGGCGCCCGCGCGGTGCTCGTGGCCGACTACGGCCGCGGGACCACGGCGGTCCCCGCGCTGCGCGAGGCGCTGACCGGGCTCCCGCGGCGGGTCCCGCTGGTGTGGGACCCGCACCCGAAGGGCTCCGACCCGGTGCCCGGCGCCCGGCTGGTGACCCCGAACCGGGCCGAGGCGGCGCTCTTCGGCGAGCGGCTCGGCCTGTCGGCACCGCGGCCGCGCACGATGCTCGCCGAGGTCGGTGGCGCGGCCCACTGGCTGGTCCGGCACTGGGCGGCGCAGGCCGTGGCGGTCACCCTCGGCGAGGGCGGCGCCCTGCTGTCCTACGGCAGCGGCGCGCCCGTCGTCGTGCCCGCACCTCCGGTCGTCTGCGTCGACGCCTGCGGCGCCGGCGACCGCTTCGCGGTCAGTGCCGCCACGCACCTGGGCGCCGGACGGGTCACCGTCGAGGCGGTGCAGGAGGCGGTGAGCGACGCCGCGGCCTACGTCGCGGCCGGAGGACCGGCCTCCCTGTCCGCCCCCGCGGCGGTCGGACCCCGGCACACCGGACAGCAGCCGGTCGAGGACCTGCTCGCGTCGGTGTCCCGCCGCGGCGGGACCGTCGTCGCCACCGGCGGCTGCTTCGACCTGCTGCACGCCGGGCACGTCGCCACGCTGCGGGCCGCCCGCCGGCTCGGGGACTGCCTCGTGGTCTGCCTCAATAGCGACGACTCCGTCCGCCGGCTCAAGGGCCCGTCACGGCCGCTGGTGCCGGCCGCCGACCGGGCCCGGGTGCTCGAGGCGCTCGAGTGCGTGGACGCGGTCGTGGTCTTCGACGAGGACACGCCCAGCGAGGTGCTGCGGCGGATCCGACCGCACGTGTGGGCCAAGGGCGGCGACTACGCGGGCGCCGACGTGCCCGAGGCGGCCGCGCTGGAGGCGTGGGGCGGGCAGGCCGTGGTGCTGCCGTACCTCGCCGGCCGGTCCACCAGCAGCCTGCTCGACACCGCCGGCCGGCGGGCCCGAACCAGTGACCAGACCGGTGACCAGACCGGTGACCAGACCGGCGACCAGACCGGCGACCAGACCGGTGACCAGACCGACAAGGAGACCATGCGATGAGCCCAGGAACCGTTCTCGTGACCGGAGGTGCCTCCGGGCTGGGGGCCGCGGTGGCGTCCGCCGTGGCCGCGGCCGGCGGGCGGCCGGTGGTCCTCGACCGCGTGCCGTGCGACCCGGCCGGCCCGTGGGGGGATGGGCGGGAGGTGGAGCAGCACACCGTCGACCTCGCGGACACCCGGGCCGCGGAGGCGGCCGTCCGGGAGGTCTCGGCGCGCGTCGGCGGCCTCGACGCGGTCGTCACCTGCGCCGGCACCGACGCCTGCGGCCGCCTCGACGACGTGCCGGGGCAGGACTGGGACCGGGTGGTCATGGTCAACCTGTTGGGCACCGTGGCCGTGGTGCGGGCGGCGATGCCGGACCTGCTCGAGCGCCGCGGGCGGGTGGTCACCGTGGCGTCCACGCTCGGCCTGCGCGCGCTCAGCGACGCCACGGCGTACTGCGCGTCGAAGTTCGGCGTGGTGGGCTTCACCCGCGCGCTGGCCGCGGAGACCCAGGGCCGGATGGGGGTCACCATGCTGGTGCCCGGCGGCATGCACACCGCCTTCTTCGACGGCCGCGACGCCCAGTACCTCCCGCCACCGGACGCCAAGCTCAACCAGCCGGGCGACGTCGCCCAGGCGGTGATGTTCGCCCTGTCCCAGCCGCCCGGCTGCGAGGTCCGCGAGCTCGTGGTGACGCCGGCGGTGGAGGGGTCCTGGCCCTGAGGCCCGCCGCCCCGCGGCTGCTCGTCCTGCGCGCGCTCGGTCTCGGCGACCTGCTGACCGGGGTCCCGGCCCTGCGGGCGCTGCGCCGGGGGTTCCCGGCCCACGAGCTGGTGCTGGCCGCGCCGGCCGTGCTGGCGCCGCTGGTGGGGCTCGCGGGGGTGGCCGGGCGGATCCTGGACAGCCACGGGCTGGAGCCGCTGCGCTGGACCGGCTGCCCGCCGGACCTGGCGGTGAACCTCCACGGCCGCGGCCCGCAGAGCCACGCGCTGCTGCGTGCCCTGGCCCCGGGTCGGCTGGCCGCGTTCGGGTGCCCCGCGGCCGGCCACACCGGCCCGGCCTGGCGCGAGGACGAGCACGAGGTCCCGCGCTGGTGCCGGCTGGTCCGGGAGACGCTGGGCGTCGCCGCCGACCCCGGCGACCTGCTGCTCGCGCCACCGGCCGCGGCTGCGGCCGTGCCCGGCGCCGTGGTCGTGCACCCGGGCGCGGCGTACCCGGCACGGAGGTGGCCCGCCGACCGCTTCTCGGCGGTCGCGCGGGCGCTGGCCGAGGAGGGGTACGACGTCGTGGTGACCGGCGGCCCGGACGAGCTGCGGCTCGCCGCCGACGTGGCACACGGCGCCGGCCTGACCCCCGCCGCCGTGCTCGCCGGACGCACCGACCTCGAGCGGCTCGCCGCGCAGGTGGCGGGGGCCTCGCTCCTGGTGTGCGGGGACACCGGCGTCGCCCATCTGGCGACCGCCTTCGCGACGCCGTCGGTGCTGCTGTTCGGCCCGATGCCACCGGACCGCTGGGGCCCGTCGCGCGGCGGGCCGCACGCGGTGCTCTGGCACGGGGAGGGCGTCGGCGACCCCTGGGGCTCGGAGGTGGACCCGGCCCTGCTCCGCGTCGGTGTCGATGAGGTCGTGCAGCGCGCGCTGGCCCTGCTCAGCCCGCGCTCACCTGGGTCGCGAACCACTCCAGGGTGCGCTTGAGGCCCTCCTCGACCGAGATCTGGGGCTCCCAGCCCAGCAGCTCGGCGGCCCGCCGGGTGTCCGGCCGGCGGACCCGCGGGTCGTCCTCGGGCAGCTCGACGAACTCCACCGTCGACGGGGACGCGGCCAGCGCCCGGACCCGCTCGGCCAGCTCCAGCATGCTCATCTCGTCCTGGCTGCCGATGTTGACCGGTCCGGGGTGGTCGGCGGCCGCGAGCGCGACGATCCCCGCGACCGTGTCCTCCACGTAGCACAGCGACCGGGTCTGGCTGCCCTCCCCGGCGACCGTCAGCGGCCGGCCGGTCAGCGCCTGCGACATGAACGCGGGGATCGCGCGACCGTCGTCGACCCTCATCCGGGGACCGAAGGTGTTGAAGATGCGCACGATCGTGGTGTCGACGCCTCGTGCGGTCCGGTAGGCCGTGGTGAGCGCCTCGGCGAAGCGCTTGGACTCGTCGTACACGCTGCGCGGCCCCACCGGGTTGACGTTGCCCCAGTAGGACTCCGGCTGAGGGTGCTCGGCCGGGTCGCCGTACACCTCGGACGTGGACGCGAGCAGGAACCGGGCCGCCGTGCGCTCGGCCAGGTCCAGGGCGTGGCGGGTCCCCATGCTCCCGACCATCATCGTCTCGACCGGCAGCCGCAGGTAGTCGACGGGCGAGGCGGGACAGGCCAGGTGCAGCACCCAGTTCACCGGCCCGTCCACCGGCAGGCCCTCGCAGACGTCCTGCTCGACCAGCTCGAACCCGGGTCGGCCCTCGAGCGCCGACAGGTTGTCGCGGGACCCCGTCACGAGGTTGTCCACGCAGACCACCTCGACGCCGCGCTCGACCAGGTGCTCGCACAGCCAGGAGCCGACGAACCCGGCCCCGCCCGTGACCACGGCACGACGCACCCGCGAGCGGCCTCTCACCATGGCGCCCGACTACCCGAGACGGCGGCACTCATGCATCGGCGAGCGTCGCGGACCGGCAGCCGACGTGGTGGGCGTCACGCCCGGCACCCACCGGCCGGGCCGGTGCGGCGGCGCCGACTACCCTTCCCTCGTGGACCAGATGCTCGCCGTTCCCCACCGCGAGACCCGGGCGACCACGTGGATGCGGCCGGCCGCGGTCGCCTCGGTGGTCGCCAACATCGGGATCGTGGTGACCGGCGCCGTGGTCCGGCTGACCGGCTCGGGCCTCGGCTGCCCGACCTGGCCGCACTGCACCGGTGGGTCGTTCGTGCCCCACCGCGCGATGGGCGTGCACAGTGTGATCGAGTTCAGCAACCGCATGGTGACCTTCGTGGTCGCGGCGGTCGCGATCACGACCTTCGTGCTGGCCTGGCGCCTGGGCCGGGCGAGCGTGCTGCGGGTGGCCTTCCTGCTCGCCCTGGGCGTGCCCGCCCAGGCCGTCATCGGCGGCGTCACCGTGCTCACCGAGCTCAACCCCTGGTTCGTCTCGCTGCACCTGCTGGTGTCCCTGGCGATGGTCGGGCTCGCCGTCCGGCTGGTCCGCCTCCTCGACGAGGGTGACGGGCCGCCCCGGCCGCTCGTCCCTCCCGGGATGGTGTGGCTGGCCCGGGGCGTGTTCGGCGTCGGCTGGCTGGTGCTGTACGCCGGCACCATCGTGACCGGCAGCGGCCCGCACGCCGGCGACGCCTCCGCGCCCCGCAACGGCCTGGACCCGCGCGACCTCAGCCAGCTGCACGCGGACCTGGTGTTCCTGCTCCTGGGGCTGACGGTGGCGGCGGTCGTGCTGGTGCGCACCGTCCCGGACACCCCTCCCCTGGTACGACGGGCCGCGGACACGGTGCTGGCCGTGGAGCTGGCCCAGGGCGTCATCGGGTTCGTGCAGTACTTCACCGGGCTGCCCGTCGTCCTGGTCGCCTTCCACGTGCTCGGCGCCGCCCTGCTCTCGGCCGCGATGACGTGGCTGCTGCTCGCCGTACGGCAGCGCACCTAGCGACGCCCCGGCAGGTCATCGGTCCCGGTCGGCCGCGAGCCGGAGCCGGGCGAGCTCCTCGGCGAGGGCCGCGGCCGACCAGTGCGCGTTGAGGCCGCTCGGGTTGGGCACCACCCACACCCGCGTCGTCCCCAGGACGGTCTGCTGTGGCCCGACCACCGCCTTCGGAGTCTCGAACGCCACCCGGTAGGCCGTGACGCCGAGGACCGCCAGCCAGCGCGGCCGGAGCCGCCGCACCTTCTCGGCCAGCAGCCGCCCGCCGGCCAGCACCTCCTCGCGGGTCAGCTCGTCCGCGCGGGCGGTCGCCCGGGCGACCACGTTGGTGATGCCCAGCCCCAGAGCGGGCAGCCGGTCCTGCTCGGCCGGCAGCAGCCGGCGCGGCGTGAACCCGGAGTCGTGCAGCGCCGGCCAGAAGCGGTTGCCCGGACGGGCGAAGTGGTGCCCGGTCCACGCCGAGTACAGACCCGGGTTGATCCCGCAGAACAGGACGCGCAGCCCCGTGTCGGCGACGTCGTCGAGGAGGCGGGAGCGCGCCGCCTCCAGCTCCTCGCGGGTGGGCCCGCGACGGGCCGGCCGATCGCTCAGCGGCCGACCAGTGGGTCGAGCGCCACCGCCACGAACAGCACCGTGAGGTACATGTTCGACCAGTGGAACAGGCGCATCGGGCGCAGCGACACCACGTCGTCGGGCGCGGCCACCGCGGCCCGCCGCAGCAGCAGGTGGGACTCGACCAGGAACGCGGCGCCGAGCAGCGCCGCCACCACCGGGTAGAGCCAGCCGGTGCCCGCGACCGGCCACAGCACCAGGGAGGTGGCGACCATCAGGTAGGCGTAGGCGACGATCTGCCGGGCGACGGCGCGTGCCCCGGCCCGCACCGGCAGCATGGGCACGTCCGCGGCGGCGTAGTCGTCGCGGTAGCGGATCGCGAGCGCCCAGAAGTGTGGCGGTGTCCAGAAGAACACCACGAGGAACAGCACGACCGGCGCCCAGGCGAGGGACCCGGTGACCGCTGTCCACCCGATGAGAGCGGGGAAGCAGCCGGCCGCCCCGCCCCAGACGATGTTCTGGGTGGTGCGGCGCTTGAGCAGCATGGTGTAGCCGACGACGTAGAACAGGTTCGCGGCCAGCGCCAGCCCGGCGGACAGCCAGTTGACGAGCAGGCCCAGCCACAGCGTCGACACGACGCCGAGAGCGAGCCCGAAGACCAGCGCGGCGCGCCGGCTCACGACGTGCCGCGGCAGCGCCCGGCGCCTCGTCCGGCGCATCCGCTCGTCGATGTCCGCGTCGTAGACGCAGTTCAGGGTGTTGGCGCTGCCCGCGGACAGCGTGCCGCCGAGCACGGTGGCCACCACCAGCCACAGCGGGGGGACGCCTCGCTGCGCCAGGAACATCACCGGGACGGTGGTCAGCAGCAGCAGCTCGATGATGCGGGGCTTGGTGAGGCCGACGTAGGCGGCGAGGACGTCGCGGGTGCTGCCGGGACGGCTCACCGGCCCGGCGGAGGCAGGCGGCACGGAGACGTGCGGGTCGACGGCGGTCACGAGCGCTGAGTCTAGTTCCCGATGCCCGATATCTGGTGCCCGGGGCGAACGCAGGGCCGCGTGCATCTGCCGCTCCGTGGGCCGCGCCGGCACCGAGCAGGGCCGAGTAGGGTCGAGGACGTCGCGACCCGGTCGGGCCCGCCGGGCCGCACGTTTGGCTCCCACCGGGAAGTGGCACTGTTCGAGCAGACCTTCGCGCCGGCCGGACGCCGGCACCGTGAGAGGAACGATCGCTTGTGAGCAAGCTCGACTGGACAGAGCTCGACCAGCGCTGCGTGGACACCGCACGGGTGCTGGCGATGGACGCGGTGCAGAAGGTCGGCAACGGCCACCCGGGGACCGCGATGAGCCTGGCGCCGATCGCCTACACGCTGTTCCAGAAGGCCATGCGGCACAACCCCGCGGATCCGGACTGGGCCGGCCGCGACCGGTTCGTGCTGTCCGCCGGCCACAGCAGCATCACCCTCTACACGCAGCTGTACCTCGCGGGGTTCGGTCTCGAGCTCGACGACCTCAAGTCCCTGCGCACGTGGGGCAGCAAGACCCCCGGCCACCCCGAGCACGGGCACACGGCCGGGGTGGAGACCACCACCGGCCCGCTCGGGCAGGGCGTCGGCAACGCGGTCGGGATGGCCATGGCCGCCCGGCGGGAGCGCGGCCTGCTCGACCCCGACGCGGCGCCCGGCGAGAGCCCGTTCGACCACCACATCTACGCGATCTGCAGCGACGGCGACCTCGAGGAGGGCGTCAGCTCGGAGGTGTCGTCGCTGGCCGGCACCCAGCGGCTGGGCAACCTGACGCTGATCTACGACGACAACGACATCTCGATCGAGGGCGACACCGACATCGCGTTCACCGAGGACGTGCCGGCCCGCTACGAGGCCTACGGCTGGGACGTGCACCGGCTCGACTGGACGAACGGCGGCACCGAGTACGTCGAGGACGTGCAGGAGCTGTGGGCGACCCTGGAGAAGGCCCGGGCCACGGCCGACCGGCCCAGCTTCATCGCGGTCAAGACCGTCATCGCCTGGCCGGCACCGCACGCGCAGGGCACCGGCAAGGCGCACGGCTCGGCCCTCGGCGCCGACGAGGTCGCGGCCACCAAGAAGATCCTCGGCTTCGACCCGGAGCAGACCTTCGAGGTGCCGCCGGAGGTCCTCGAGCACACCCGCAAGGCGCTCGAGCGCGGCAAGGCCGCCGAGGCCGCCTGGCGCGGGCAGTTCGACGCCTGGGCCGCCGGCGCCGGCGAGCGCAAGGACCTGTTCGACCGGATGCGCACCCGCACGCTGCCGGACGGCTGGGCCAAGGCGCTGCCGTCGTTCCCGGCCGACGAGAAGGGCATGGCCACCCGCAAGGCCTCCGGTGAGGTGCTCTCCGCGATCGCGCCCGAGCTGCCCGAGCTCTGGGGCGGGTCGGCCGACCTCGCGGAGTCCAACAACACCACGCCGAAGGGGCAGTCCTCGTTCATCCCCCAGGAGCGCTCCACCAAGGACTTCAGCGGTGACCCGTATGGACGGGTGCTGCACTTCGGCATCCGCGAGCACGGCATGGGCGCGATCATGAACGGCATCGCCCTGCACGGCGGCACCCGGGTGTACGGCGGCACGTTCCTGACCTTCAGCGACTACATGCGCGGGGCGGTTCGCCTCGCCAGCCTCATGCAGCTGCCCGTGACCTACGTGTGGACCCACGACTCCATCGGCCTCGGCGAGGACGGCCCGACGCACCAGCCCGTCGAGCACCTCGCCGCCCTGCGGGCGATTCCCGGCCTCGACGTCGTACGCCCCGCTGACGCCAACGAGACGGTCGCCGCCTGGAAGGCGATCCTGGACGACCCGCACCGCCCGGCCGGCCTCGTCCTGACCCGGCAGAACGTCCCGACGTTCCCGCGCGGAGAGCAGGGGTTCGCCTCGACGGACGACGTACGCCGCGGCGGCTACGTGCTGCTCGACTCCGAGGCCGGGACGCCCGACGTCATCCTCGTCGGCACCGGCTCGGAGGTGCAGCTCGCGGTCCAGGCCCGCAGCATGCTGGCCGAGAAGGGCATCTCGGCCCGGGTGGTCTCGATGCCCTGCCGGGAGTGGTTCGACGCCCAGGAGCAGGCCTACCGCGACACCGTGCTGCCGTCGTCCGTGCGGGCGCGCGTCAGCGTCGAGGCGGGCGTCTCGATGGGCTGGCGGGAGGTCGTCGGCGCCGCGGGGCGCTGCGTCTCGCTCGAGCACTTCGGTGCGTCGGCGGACTACGCGACGATCTACCGCGAGTTCGGGATCACGGCCGAGGCGGTCGCCCTGGCCGCCGAGGGCAGCATCACCGACGCGCGCGGCTGAGGGGCCGGCCGGCGCCCGGCCACCAGCAGAACCCCGAGAAGAACCGGAAGGAATCCGATGTCCGAACGACTCAAGGCCCTCGCCCACGAAGGCGTCTCCATCTGGCTGGACGACCTGTCCCGGGAACGGATCGAGACCGGGAACCTCGCCGAGCTGGCCAAGGACAGCTCCGTGGTCGGGGTGACCACCAACCCGACGATCTTCGCCAGCGCGATGTCCGACGGCGAGCGCTACGACGACCAGGTCCGCAGGCTCGCCGCCGACGGCAAGGACGTCGACGAGGCGATCTTCGCGCTCACCACGACCGACGTACGCGACGCGTGCGACGTGATGCGCCCCGTCTTCGACGCCACGGACGGGGTGGACGGCCGAGTCTCGATCGAGGTCCCCCCCGGGCTGGCGCACGACGAGCGGGCCACCATCGAGGCCGCCAAGCGGCTGTGGGCCGAGGTGGACCGTCCCAACCTGTTCATCAAGATCCCCGCGACCACCGAGGGTGGGCCGGCGATCACCGACGTGCTCGCCGAGGGCATCAGCGTCAACGTCACGCTGATCTTCGGCCTGGACCGTTACGACTCGGTGATGGACGCCTACCTGGAGGGCCTCGAGAGGGCCAGGGCCAACGGCAAGGAGCTCTCGTCGATCCACTCGGTCGCCTCGTTCTTCGTCTCCCGAGTGGACACGGAGATCGACAAGCGCCTGAACGCCTCGGACGACCCCAAGGCGGCCGACCTGCTGGGCCTTGCCGGGATCGCGAACGCGCGGCTCGCCTACCAGGCGTACGAGAAGAAGTTCTCCGAAGAGCGGTTCGCGGCGCTCAAGGCCGACGGCGCCAACACCCAGCGCCCGCTGTGGGCCTCCACCGGCGTCAAGAACCCCGACTACCGCGACACCATGTACGTCACGGACCTGGTGGTCGCCAACACCGTCAACACGATGCCGGAGAAGACCCTGCGGGCCTTCGCCGACCACGGCGAGGTCAACGGCGACCAGGTGAGCACGAAGTACGCCCAGGCGCGGCAGGTCATGGACGACCTCGCCACGGTCGGCGTCGACTACGACGACGTCATCGCCGTCCTCGAGCGCGAGGGCGTCGAGAAGTTCGAGAAGTCGTGGGCCGAGCTCGTCGAGACCGTCCGCGGCCAGCTGGAGTCGGCCCGGCAGGGCTCCGCCCGAGGCCAGGGCGAGTGAGCGAGACGTTCGGGGTCGTCGCCACCGGCGCCGCGGCCGATGCCGTCCGGACCCACGTGCCCGCGCTGGTGGCCGACGGCTTCGCCGGCCGGCTGTTCGAGAAGGACCCCACGCTCTGGGGGCCCGACGCCGAGTCCGAGGCCGGCAAGCGGCTCTCCTGGGTGAGCCTGCCGCGGACCTCGCGGCCCCTCGTGGGCGAGGTCTCGGCGCTGCGCAGCGAGCTCGACGAGGCGGGCGTGGACCACGTGGTCCTGTGCGGCATGGGCGGCTCGTCGCTCGCCCCGGAGGTCATCTGCGAGACGTACGGCGTGGAGCTGACCGTCCTGGACTCCAGCGACCCCGACCAGGTCCGGGCGGCCGTGGAGGACCGCATCGAGCGCACCGTCGTGGTGGTCTCCAGCAAGTCGGGCTCGACCGTCGAGACCGACTCCCAGCGGCGCGCCTACATCGCGGCGTTCACCGACGCCGGCATCGACCCCGCCGCCCGCATCGTGGTGGTCACCGACCCGGGCAGCCCGCTGGACCAGCAGGCGCGCAAGCACGGCCACCGCGTGGTCAACGCCGACCCCGACGTCGGCGGCCGCTACTCGGCGCTCACCGCGTTCGGGCTGGTCCCCAGCGGCCTCGCGGGAGCCGACATCGCCACCCTCCTCGACGAGGCGGAGGCCGTCGCGGACCTGCTCGCCGCCGACGACGAGGCGAACCCCGGCCTGCGGCTGGGCGCCGCCGTCGCGGGCACCACCCCGCTGCGCAACAAGCTGGTGCTGGTCGACCACGGCTCGGGGCTGAAGGGGTTCGCCGACTGGGCCGAGCAGCTGATCGCGGAGAGCACCGGCAAGCAGGGCACCGGGCTGCTGCCGGTGGTGGTGCCCGACGACTCCGCACCCGAGGTGGCGCTGCCCCCGCACGACGTGACGGTGGTGCACCTGACCGCCGACCCCGAGACCGGCTTCGAGAGCGGCCACGACGACACCGGCTCGGGCTCGGCCGGCTCCGACGTCGTGGTCACCGGCACCCTGGGCGCGCAGATGCTGCTGTGGGAGGTCGCGACGGCCACCGCCGGGCGGATCCTCGCCATCAACCCGTTCGACCAGCCCGACGTGGAGAGCGCGAAGGTCGCCGCCCGGTCCATGCTCGAGGGCGAGCCCGAGACCAGCGAGCCGGCCTTCACCGATGGTCCGGTCGAGGTGCGCGCGCTGGGGGCCGACTTCCTCGCGGACGCCCGCACCCTGCCCGAGGCGGTCAGCGCGCTGCTCGAGCAGGTCGACGGCCAGCAGGGCTACCTCGCGGTGATGGCCTACCTCGACCGCCTCCGGCACGCCGACCTCGCCGAGGTCCGCAGCAGCCTGGCGCACCGGGTCCGTCGACCGGTGACGTTCGGCTGGGGCCCACGGTTCCTGCACTCCACCGGCCAGTTCCACAAGGGCGGCCCCGCCGAGGGCGTCTACCTGCAGGTGACCGGCGAGCCGGCACAGGACCTCGACGTGCCCGGCAAGGACTACACCTTCGGACGGCTCATCTCCGCCCAGGCCGCCGGGGACGCCTCCGTGCTCGCCGACCACGGCCGGCCGGTCCTGCGGGTGCACCTCACCGACGTCGACGCCGGCCTGGCGGCCCTGCGCGAGGCGCTTTCGTGAGCCCAGGAAGGGTGAGAGTCGCCGCCGCGGCGGCCAACCCGCTGCGCGACCCCCAGGACCGCCGCCTCCCGCGGATCGCCGGCCCCTGCGGGATGGTGATCTTCGGCGTGACCGGGGACCTGTCCCGCAAGAAGGTGATGCCGGCGATCTACGACCTCGCCAGCCGCGGCCTGCTCCCACCGGGGTTCTCGCTGGTGGGGTACGCGCGCCGGGACTGGGCCGACCAGGACTTCGCCCAGGTCGTGCACGACTCGGTCAAGGAGCACGCCCGGACCGAGTTCCGCGAGGAGGTCTGGGACCAGCTGAGCGAGGGCTTCCGGTTCGTCTCCGGGGACTTCGCCGACGACGTCGCCTTCGACACCCTGCGCCAGACCATCCAGGACCTCGACCGGGTGCGCGGCACCGGCGGCAACCACGCGTTCTACCTCTCGATCCCCCCGCGGTTCTTCCCCGACGTGATCGGCCAGCTCAAGGAGCACGCTCTGGCCGAGGTGGGCCCCGACAGCTGGCGCCGGGTCGTGGTGGAGAAGCCGTTCGGCTCGGACCTCAAGAGCGCCCGGGCCCTCAACGCGACCATCCACGAGGTGTTCCCGCCGGAGTCGGTGTTCCGCATCGACCACTACCTCGGCAAGGAGACCGTGCAGAACATCCTGGCGATGCGGTTCGCCAACGAGATGTTCGAGCCCATCTGGAACTCCCACTACGTCGACCACGTGCAGATCACGATGGCCGAGGACATCGGCATCGGCGGGCGGGCCGGCTACTACGACGGCATCGGCGCCGCCCGCGACGTCATCCAGAACCACCTCCTGCAGCTGATGGCGCTGATCGCGATGGAGGAGCCGACGTCCTTCGACGCCCGCAGCCTCCGGGTGGAGAAGCAGAAGGTGCTCTCCTCCGTCGTACTCCCCCGGCGGCTGGACCTGCACACGGCGCGCGGCCAGTACACCGCGGGCTGGGCCGGCGGCGTCAAGGTGCCCGGCTACACCCAGGAGCAGGACATCCCGGCCGACTCCACGACGGAGACCTACGCCGCCATCCGGCTCGACATCGACACCCGCCGCTGGTCGGGGGTGCCGTTCTACCTGCGGCACGGCAAGCGGCTCGGCCGCCGGGTCACCGAGGTCGCGGTCGTCTTCAAGCGTGCACCGCACCTGCCCTTCACCGAGACGGCGACCGAGGAGCTCACCCAGAACGCCCTGGTGATCCGGGTGCAGCCCGACGAGGGGATCACGCTGCGGTTCGGCTCGAAGGTGCCCGGCAGCGCCATGGAGATCCGCGACGTCAACATGGACTTCGCCTACGGCGGCTCGTTCACCGAGTCCTCCCCGGAGGCGTACGAGCGCCTGATCCTCGACGTGCTGCTCGGCGACCCGCCGCTGTTCCCGCAGGTCGAGGAGGTCGAGCTGTCCTGGAAGATCCTGGACCCGATCGTGCAGTACTGGGCCTCGCGCGGCGTGCCGGACACCTACGAGGCCGGCACCTGGGGCCCCGCCTCGGCGGCCGCGATGCTGGCCCGTGACGGGCGCTCGTGGAGGCGGCCGTGACCCCGCCGCCGCCCACCGCCCGACCTCGCACAGGGACCCCGAGATGATCAACCTCGTCGACACCGACTCCTCCAAGATCGCCGCGGAGTTCATCCGCGCCCGTCGTCGCTCCGGCAGCCCCGCGATGGGCATGGTCATGACGATCGTGATCGTCGCCGACGAGGAGGATGCCGACGACGCGATGAACGTGGCGCGGTCGGCCTCCCGCGAGCACCCGGCCCGCCTCCTGGGGGTGGTGATCGGCAGCCGGCGAGGTCCGGCACGCGTCGACGCCGAGGTGGGCATCGGGTCCGGAGCCTCCGGTGAGCGGGCGCTGATCCGGCTCAGCGGCGAGGTGACCCGGCACCCGGAGTCCGTGGTGCTGCCGCTGCTGCTGCCCGACTCTCCCGTGGCGGTGTGGTGGCCCGGCCGCGCGCCGGACGACCCCGCCAACGACCCGATCGGGCGGCTCGGCACCCGGCGGATCACCGACGCGGCCTCCGTGCCGACCAGCAAGGCGCGCGCGATGCAGCGGCAGTGCGCGAGCTACTCCCCCGGCGACACCGACCTGGCCTGGACCCGGATCACGGGCTGGCGGGCCCTGCTGGCCGCGGCCCTCGACCAGCACCCCGGGCGGGTGCTGTCGGCGTCGGTGACGGCGGAGCGGATCAGCCCGAGCGCCGACCTGCTCTCGGCGTGGCTCTCGGACCGGCTCCACTGCGACGTGCGCCGGGGCAGCTCGGAGGGTCCCGGCATCACCTCGGTGGTGCTGACCACGCGGCAGGGCGACGTGACGATCTCCCGGCCCGACGGGCGCCTGGCCACCCTGTCCTCGCCGGGGGCGCCGGACCGGCCGGTGGCGCTGAAGCGGCGCGACCTCGACGAGCTGCTCTCCGAGGAGCTGCGACGCCTTGACCCCGACGACGTGTACGCCGCGACGGCCAGGCACCTGGTGAAGATGACCGAGGAGAGGACGGCCACGAGGAGGGCCGCCCGCACGGACGGCGGCGCCCCGAACACCGGCGCCCCGAACACCGGCGGCCGGAAGACCGGTAGCCAGAAGGCCAGCAGCCGGAAGACCGGCACGACGAAGACCGGCGCGAAGCGCGGCTGACGTGGGGGCTCCGGAGGTCCGTCGCAGCCCCACGGCGCGGGCGCTCGCCGACGACGTCGCGGCCGGGCTGGTCTCGCTGCTCGCGCAGGTGCAGGCCGCCGGCCGGGTGCCGTGGGTGGCGCTCACCGGCGGCACCATCGCGGGCCGCGTCCACCAGGCCGTGGCCGCCTCCCCCGAGGCCTCTCGGGTCGACTGGGGCCGCGTGGACGTGTGGTTCGGCGACGAGCGGTACGTGCCTGCGGGCGACCCCGAGCGCAACGCGCGCCAGGCGCGCGAGTCGCTGCTGGACAGGCTCCCGTTCGACCCGGCCCGCGTGCACCCGATGCCCGCCTCCGACGAGGGCCACCAGAGCCTCCGGGACGCGGCGGCCGCCTACGCCGCGGACCTCCGCGCCTCCGGCGCCGAGCGGTTCGACGTGGTGATGCTGGGTGTCGGCCCGGACGGGCACGTCGCGTCGCTGTTCCCCGGCTTCGCGCAGCTCGACGTCGTCGACACGCTCGCCGTACCCGTCACCGGCTCGCCGAAGCCACCACCGGAGCGGGTCAGCCTGACGCTTCCGGCCCTCAACCGGGCCCGTGAGGTGTGGTTCCTGGTCTCCGGTCAGGGCAAGGCAGCGGCGGTGGCCCGGGCCCTCGCCGCCGACCCACCCGACCCGCACGAGCTGCCCGCGGTCGGCGTACACGGCCTCGACCGCACCGTCTGGTTCCTCGACGAGGACGCCGCCTCCGGCCTCTGACGCACCGCCCTTCTCGCCGAGGCGTCCCGTTCCGTGGCCGAGCCGTCGCCGAGGCGTCCCGTTCCGTGGCCGACCCGTCGCCGAGGCGTCCCGTTCCGTGGCCGAGCCGTCGCCGAGGCGTCCCGTTCCGTGGCCACGTCCCAACAGAACAAGGCGCCTCGGCGTACCACCGAACGCGGAACGGGACTCCTCGCCCGTACCACCGAACGCAGAACGGGACGCCTCAGCGCATCCACGGTCGCGGAACAAGGCGCCTCAGCGCGGAGGGGACCAGGTCGAGTCGCCTCCGCCAGCGGGTCCAGGGCGGCAGCACCTCCCAGTTGAGGCGAAGCGTCCAGAGGGCCCGGACGAGCCGCCGGCGCAGCTGGCCGCGACCACGCACCGATCGGGCGGACACGCCGACCACCAGCCGGCGGTCGTAGCGCACCCTGCGCCCGGGCCCGAGCGCGAACGCCAGGTCGATGTCGTCGTGCACCTCCGCGTCCCAGCGGTGCACCACGTCGCGGACCTCCTCCCAGGCACGCCGACGCATCGCCATGTTGGAGCCCCACACCGCCGTGTGGCCCAGGGCGGCATGCACCAGCAGGTAATAGGCGCCCAGGTAGCCACGGCTGACCAACGGTGTCAGCCACGGGGGCAGCCCGTAGAACCGGCCCCGCCCGGTCACCGCGTCCAGGGTCGGGTTGACCGTCAGGTCCCGCACGATGCGCTCCAGCCAGTCCCGCGGCGGCCGGGAGTCCGCGTCGCAGCGCGCGATCACCTCGCCGCGAGCGGCGTCGTAGCCGGTGGCCGCCGCGGCCGGGATGCCGCGCACCGGCTCGGGCACGACGCGCGCGCCGTGACGGGAGGCGACCTCGACGCTGCGGTCGGTCGACCCGTTGTCGACGACCACCACCTCGAGCGGCGGGACGCTCTGCCGGGCGAGGAGCTGCAGGCACCGCTCGAGCTGCGCCGCGTCGTCGCGGACCGGGATCACCACCGACACCGACGGAACCGAGGGCGGCGGTCCGGGCTCCGGTGAGCCGGTCGTCCGCGCCCGGACCGCGACGACGAGCCCGGCCCCGAGCGCGCCGACGGCATCCGCCGCGAGGTCGGAGAGCGTGTCGGTGTACCCGACCTGGATGCGGTGGTCGAGGTAGGTGTGGCCGAACCACTCCCCGACCTCCCAGAGCAGGCCGAGGGTGGTGCCGGCGGCGGTGGTGGTGACCACCACGCCGGCGCGGGCCCGGCGCACGACGGGTGCCTCAGGGCCCGGCAGCACCTGCCAGCGCACGAGCAGGTGGTGCGCGAGGGCGGCGGTGAGCCCGCCGGTGAGCACGTGCATGACGATGTCGAGCCAGCCGAAGCGGACGTACCAGTCGAGCACCGCGCTCCAGGCGGCGAGCAGCAGCACGATGCCGTAGACGAGGTCCGGCAGCCGCCCGGCCCGCAGCAGCCGCGGCAGCACCAGCCCGAGCAGCACCAGCGCGAAGAGCGCGGCGTTCACCCACTGGCCCCGGACCGCCACCGCCAGCAGGGAGGCGACGCCGGCCAGCCGGGCCGCGTCGGCCGGGACGGGCCCCGCGTCTCTCACCGGCCCCTCAGCGCACACCAGATGAGCAGCTGGGTGAGCAGGAAGCCGGTGACGTAGTTGAGCACCAGGAACCGGCGCCACCCGGCGTGCGCGCGCCCGCAGCCCGCCTCGTCGAGGTTCCGGTAGCGCCAGATGTTCACCAGGTACGGCACCACTAGCAGGCCGGCCAGCCGACCGGGCCAGCCGGCGCCGAGCAGCAGCAGCGCGCCGCTGAGGGCGTACGCCGCGAGCGCCAGCCGCACGGTCCGGGCGGCGCCGCACCAGGTGGCGACCGAGCCGATCCCCCCGCTGCGGTCCGCGGTGATGTCCTGCACCGCCCCGAACGCCTGGGAGGCAGCGCCCCACAGGAAGAACGCGAGGAACGCGACGACGGCGGGACCGGTCACCTCGTG